>JAJYCM010000039.1 GCA_021778375.1 Bacteroidota bacterium | reverse complement strand
GCTGAAGTTTTTCAAGTTCTTGTGCCGCTTCTGTAAATTTTTTGTCGCCAATAAATTTCAGATAATTATTAAAAGCATCATTTGCAGATTTAATTTGATTCTGAAGAGAAGGAATTGCGACAGTCGCCGGCTGTCCTATTTGCTGTGTGGTTTTTTGAATGCCGGAAGTTTTTGCAAATAGATCATTTAAAGCCTCGTTAAAGCTTTTTGCATAGCTCATATTATCGCCGTGCATAACAACAACAAGTCTTAGTTCAGGATAAGCAGCGGTTTCTGCTTGCAGATAAATCGGTTCGACATAAAAGAGTGTATTGTTAACAGGTATGGCTAATACATTTCCTCTAATTACTTTTGATCCGTGCTGATCCCATAGTGTCAGCTGACCGGATAGGAAACTGTCCTGGTCGATTTTAGTTTCTACCTGCTGAGGCCCGAGAACCATTTTATCTTTAGGAAATTGATACGCAAGAAATTGTCCGTAATTCTCAGGGTCGCACATACCAGCAATCCATCCGATAAGAACCTGTCTATTTTTCGGAGTAAAAGGCAGCATCAACACAAATTGTTGTTTATCGGTACCGGGAAGCTGCCACATAATGTAGTACGGCTCTACAGGCTGAATTTGATTATAATATTGAGCTGTTGCTCTCACCCAAAGATCTTCTTGATTATAGAAAACCGTGGGATCGGTCATGTGGTATTTTTCGTAGACAATTCCTTGAGTTAAGAGCATATCTATAGGATATCTGATATGAGCTAATAAATCTTTCGGCATTTCCTCTTTTGATTTGAAAAGCCCGGGATAAATTTTATCCCATACCCTGATTATAGGATCGTTTTTATCCATTATATAAAAGTTCACCGAACCGTCATATGCATTGACTACAACTTTTACCGAATTACGGATGTAATTAATTCCGTCTAAGAATTCCCTATGCTGCGTAGTTATCGTATGAGTTGAGGAACCTTCTTTAATTTGTATATTTTCTGTTGATGAGTATGGCTGGCTATATGGATAATAATCGGAAGTAGTATAAGCATCGATCATCCAGTATAATTTTCCATTGGCAAGAACGATATAGGGGTCGTTGTCAAAGTGAAGAAAAGGAGCAAGGAGCTTAATGCGTTCTTCAATTTGGCGATGAAACATTATGCGGCTTTGAGTTGTCGGATAATCGGAAAATAAAAAATTAGTTCCATCATACTTCCAGCCGAATAAAAATTTCCTCCAGAAATTCGAGAGCCTAACACCGCCTTTACCCGCATATCTTGTATAAACGTTATCTTCACCGCTTGGGTAATCAAATTCCTTTTCTTTAGTATTCACTACCACCGGGGAATTTGTCATCTCGCCAAAATAAATTTGCGGTTGTTTTACCTGTAGTGATGAATCCTCGCTTATCGGCGGAATATCTTTGATTAAAAGATGAGGCAATCCTTGCGGCGTAAATTCATTTACCTCTGCCATTGTAATACCATAACCGTGTGTGTATTGAAAACGCTTATTAACAAAAGTCTGGCTTTGTAACGGCAGGTTATCCATGTTTATTTCGCGTCCCGATACCATTACCTGTCTTTTGTGACCATTGACGTTATACCTGTCTACATCTACATCAGAAAACTCATAATAAAGCCGGATAGCCTGAAACTGCTTGTAAACAGCATCTAAAGCCCTCCAATCCCACAGACGAATATTGGTAAAGATGTTAGGAAAAGTATTTTCGGTTTGTTGAGTGAAATCTCCGCTCATCGGATATTCTTTCTCTTTAACTTTATTCAGCCCGAAACCGTAACGGGTAAATTTAATATTGTTTTCAATATAAGGACGCTCATAAGTAATTTCATTAGGTTTTACCATTAACCATTCAAAAGCACCCGGGATAACGGTGAATGCGACAAACCATATTAATATTATCAAAATTCCGGAACTAGCTAAAACAAAAATATGAGAACTCTCTTTTGCAATATTAAATTTGTTAGAATAAAAATTTTGCGCTTTCTGTCTGAAGTAGGGAACGATCAACATCAGACCAATTAAAATCATTAAAAGAATCACGACTGTGAATGCAGGGAGAAGAATATGAACATCTGTCCAGCCCGGTCCTGAAACGACACCGGTTGTAGAATACATTAAATGATATCGGCTTAAAAATTTTCCCCAGGCGAGTATAAAAATCATAATTGCGGAATTGAGATATAAAGGGAAATAAAATCGTTCAGAATTTATTTCATAATTTTTGGGGAAGTAGAGGACAAATTTATTTTCGCTAAACCGGATAAACGACGAAATAAAAGAAGCAATTAATGCTACTAGAGAAATTAAAAACAGCAGAATAAAGAGAGCGTCAAAAAAGGGCAGGGAAAAGAGATAAAAGCCGACGTCCTTTCCCAGGATTGGATCTTTAAGACCGGTTGAAACTCTATCCCAAAACTTTAAAACTTCCGTCCAATTTGAAACTCCCCAAACACCTCCGATAATCACTCCTAAAAATTTTGTAAACCTGTGAATTGCTTTATGTTCTTTAGGTATAGGAAGAGTAAGCAAGTAGATAGCTAGAAATCCCGCTAATGCTCCAGCAACGGCTAAGGCGGCATTTGAATTAATGAACATCCAAAACCTGTTCCCGTACCCAAGATTTGCATACCAAAGAGCTTCACCCCAAAAATCCATAAACCAGAAAAAGAATAACGTTAGAGCAGCAAGAATCACCCCTGAGAGCATTTTAGCTTTTTGTTGTTTCTTTGATCCGACAAGAAATAAAAAAGCTGCGATTCCGAGTAACAAAATTAATAATGCATTGTACATTTGTTTTTCCTTCCGGTTCTTATTGAAATAAAAACGGAAATAATTTTGGAATTTTTATTTACTAACATATGAAATTATAATGTCTCTATTAATTTAATAAAACTATTAGACTAAAATTACATAAAACAAAACAATAGCAATCAATCTTTACATTCCCTATCCTCCATATTCCTTTTTCCCCACCCCCGTCATTTCGAATCCAACCCTGCCTGCCGATAGGCATGGTTTAGCCGGTGCCTGTCCCGTTTACCCTGTTTACCCCGTTTGCGGGGTTTTCGGGGTTTGCGGGAAGAAATCCCAACCTCAGCTCTACAAAAACAATCCCTATTAAATCCCCATTATTCCACTATTCCATAACTCCGCTCTTCCATTATTCCACTACTCCATAAATCCACTATTCCATTCCTCCAACATTCCAGGACTCCATCCTAAATATTTTCGTCACATTGTTTTACATTATCCAAATAATTATTATTATACATAAATGAAAATCAAATACTTTACGAAATACTAAATTTATGGGGGGTCCTTTACTATTGCCTAAAAAAAACAACACTCCAAACGATGAACCATTAGAAAAAAAACTTTGGGGCGCAGCCGATAAACTCCGCAAAAATATGGACGCTGCAGAATACAAGCACGTTGTATCAGGTCTTATATTCTTAAAATACATTTCCGATGCTCACGAAGAGCTTTATCAAAAATTAGTAGAACAAAAAAGCGAAGGCGCCGATCCGGAAGACAAAAACGAATACACCGCTGAAAAGGTTTTTTATGTCCCTCCCTCAGCACGCTGGAAATGGATACAAGGCAGAGCATCACTTCCTACGATTGGAAAAGATGTCGATGATGCCATGGACGCTATCGAAAAAGACAATCCTTCATTAAAAGGTGTTCTTCCAAAAGTTTATGCTCAAGAAAAATTAGATAAAGCAACTGTAGGCGGTTTAATCAACTTAATCGGAACTGCTGCGCTTGGTACTAAAGAAGCTCAAAGCAAAGATGTTCTCGGCAAAGTTTATGAATATTTTCTCGGTCAATTTGCTCTTGCAGAAGGAAGAAAAGGCGGACAGTTCTACACACCGTCAAGTGTTGTACGTTTATTAGTTGAAATGCTCGAGCCTTACGAAGGAAGAGTATTCGATCCATGTTGCGGCAGCGGCGGCATGTTTGTTCAAAGCGAAAAATTTATTAAAGCTCACACCGATCACTATAAAAAGAAAAATGGAAATGGTTTATCATTCAATCCCTTAGACCGCATTTCTATCTATGGTCAAGAAAGCAATCAAACAACCTGGCGTTTGGCAAAGATGAATCTTTCAATTCGCGGTATTGACAGCACTAACGTTAAATGGAATAATGAAGGAAGCTTCCTAAACGATGCCCATAAAGATCTAAAAGCGGATTATGTTCTAGCTAATCCGCCGTTTAATGACAGCGACTGGTCAGGTGAGTTATTAAAAAATGATGCGCGCTGGAAAATCTTAGGTGAGAATTTAATTCCACCATCCGGTAACGCAAACTATGCCTGGATTATGCACTTCCTTTATCATCTTGCCCCAACTGGTCAAGCCGGGTTTGTTCTTTCAAAAGGCTCCCTTACTACGCAAACAAATACTGAAGGTGAAATTAGAAAAGCATTAATTGAAAAAGGATTGGTTGACTGCATTGTAAATCTACCGACAAAATTATTCTTAAATACACAAATACCTGCTTGCCTTTGGTTCCTGTCGCGCAATAAATCCAATCCCGCAAATGGGACAAGCTCTGGATTTCGTGGTAGAAATAATGAAATCCTCTTTATTGATGCAAGAAACCTTGGTTATTTGGTAAACCGCAGAAACCGAGATCTAAGTGAGGAAGATATAATTAAAATTTCCAGCACATATCACCAATGGAGAAGCAAGGAAGGCGGCTATAAAGATGTAGCCGGCTTCTGCAAATCTGCAACATTAGACGAAGTAAGAAAACTCAATTTCGTTCTTACTCCTGGTAGATATGTCGGCTTACCCGATGATGAAGATGATTTTAATTTTGAGGAAAGATTTACTTCATTAAAAGCAGAATTGGAAAAACAGCTTTCCGAAGAAGATGAAATGAATAAAAAGATTCTCGAAAATCTGTCTAAAATAAAATTGTAAAAACTTGATATCACAAATTGTGATTTCAAAAAATTCTTTAAGGTCACAATTTGTGACCTCATTAAATTTATAAACATTATGGAAGAATCAAAAAACAAATTAATCGTTTATGACTCCGCTGCAATTCAGCGGAAAATTTACACTATTCGCGATGCTCAAGTAATGTTCGATAGTGATTTAGCAGCATTTTATGGTGTTGAAACTAAATTTTTAAATAGAGCAGTAAAACGCAATATTGATAGATTTCCGAAAGAATTCATGTTTATGTTGAACATTGTAGAATGGGATTCTTTAAGGTACCAAAATGGCACCTCAAAAAGTGAAAGGGGTGGAAGACGTTATTTGCCCTACGTCTTCACCGAGCAAGGCATTGCCATGCTTTCTGATGTTCTAAGAAGTATAATCGCTGTAAAAAATGAGCATCCGGAATTTGAAAAAATAATTAAGAATTGATTAAAATGTTATTATACTACTTTAAAAACGAAAACCCGCTAGCTTGAATTACTTCAGAGGCTAACGGGAATATTTTCTAATACAAAAGTAAGTAAGTAAACAAATAAACACAAGGGAAATTTTAGAGTATGATCTATAAGGATTTTGAAGAAATTATGTCTGCTCCAAGAATGCAGCGTTATCTTATTTCATGCAGTGGCAATTCACGCAAAGCTATGATGCTTTATCGCTTAAATCTACATTTGTCGCAAGAATTATTTACCGTTATAAGTTGTTTTGAAATTGCATTAAGAAATGCAATTGATAAATTTTATGCTGGTTCCTTCGGCAATGATTGGCTTCGAGACTCAATTTTACCGAACGGTTTTTTTAGCGGAAATAACTGTAGAACAACTGCTTCCATTATCCAGACGAAGTTGCACGAAATTTCTACTGCTTATGCTCATCAAAAACTTTTAACTAAAATGGACTTTGGATTCTGGCGTTATTTATTTGCTCAACCGCAATTTTCTGCTGGCGGTCATGCTTTATTGAAAGCATTTCCTGCCAAACCAAAAAGCACTCCTGCAATTCAATACAATCATACTTTTGTGTTTAATCAGTTAAAGAATATCAATGACATCCGCAATCGCATTGCCCATCATGAACCAATCTGTTTCTTAAACGGACAGAAGCAAAAAAACACTACTTATGCAAGGCAGCATTACGGTTTTATTCTTCAATTATTTCAATGGATGAAGATTGATGAATCTGCTCTTCTTTACGGCATTGATCATGTTAATTCTATTTGTAACCAAATTGATAACTTATAATCTATGAGTGAGTGGAAAGAAAATAATTGTCTGAACTGTGATTTATTTGATTTTAGGATTACCATGATTAACAAAGAGAATAATCAGAGGAATCAATGAATCATAAAAATCATAGTTCTGACAATGAGTGGAAAAAATATAAACTTGGCGATTTAGCAGAAGTACAAACGGGCCCATTTGGTAGTCAATTACATCAAAGTGATTATAAAGTAGTTGGGACACCAATAATAACCGTTGAACATCTTGGGGAAAACAAAATCATTCACAAGAATTTACCTTTAGTAGGTGAAGAAGATAGACAAAGATTAATAAAATATACATTGCGGGAAGGAGATATTGTTTTTAGCCGTGTTGGTTCAGTTGATAGACGAGTATATATTGGCAAAGAAGAAGATGGATGGATGTTCTCCGGTCGCTGCCTTCGTGTTAGAGCGGTTAGGAAAAAAGTTAATCCTAAATTTCTATCTTATTACTTTGGTCAAAAAAGCTTTAAAGAATTAATTCGTAGAATTGCCGTTGGCGCTACAATGCCTTCAATCAATACAACTATTTTAAATGAAGTAGATGTAACTATACCAGAACTTAATTATCAGTCTACCATCGCCTCAATCCTTTCCAGCTTAGACTACAAAATAGATTTACTCCACCGCCAAAACAAAACCTTAGAGCAACTTGCAGAAACTTTTTTCAGACAGTGGTTTGTAAAGGAAGCGGAGGAAAGTTGGGGAATTTGCAAATTAGGCGATTTTATTTCAGTAAAAGGTGGAACAACTCCAAGCACAACAAGATCAGAATTTTGGAATGGTAATATTAATTGGACTTCACCAAGAGATTTATCAAATAACAATTCCCTTTTTTTGTTTAATACTGAAAGAAAAATTACAGAGAAAGGACTTAAACAAATCGGATCGGGATTATTGCCTGTCGGAACGGTTTTACTTTCATCAAGAGCCCCGATTGGCTATTTGGTAATTACAGAAATTCCTGTCGCAATTAATCAGGGATACATTGCTATTATTTGCGACAAATTTTTCTCAAACTATTTTATTTATCTATGGGTAAAAAAGAATTTGGATACGATTGTTAATGCGGCAAACGGTTCAGTGTTTCTTGAAATTTCTAAATCAACTTTTAAAGAATTGGAAATTACAATTCCACCCATACAGAAACTGGAAATATTTGATAAAGAAATTGGACCATTGTTTCAGAAAATAAAATCAAACACTATTCAAATCCGCACACTCACTCAACTTCGCGATACGCTTTTACCCAAGTTGATGAGCGGAGAAATACGTCTGAACTGTGATTCTTATGATTGGCTATGATTCTTATGATCAAGATGGAAAATGAATATGGTGTTTTAAATGACAAGATATATAATCAGAGCAATCAAAGGAATCAAATAAATCACAGTTTAGACAACATTAAATTAAATAGCAGTCCAGGTAATGATTAAAGAAGAATATCAATACTCAGCGCTAACGGAAAAGATTATCGGCTGTGCAATGACGGTTCACAAAGCCTTAGGTAATGGATTTCAAGAAGTAATTTACCAGCGCGCATTAGAAATAGAAATGAACCTGCAAGGAATTACCTTTAGCAGGGAACATGAGATGCCGATATATTATAGGAACCGGCAGATTGGTACAAGAAGAGTAGATTTTTTAGTCGAAGGAGTTATTTCTGTAGAGTTAAAGGCAATTACGAAATTGGAGGATGTTCATTTTGCTCAAGCCATTAATTATCTTGAAGCATACAATCTGGAAATTGGTTTGTTAATCAATTTTGGAGAACAGAGTCTAAAATTTAAACGACTGACAAATAAGAAAGTCTGAACTGTGATTCTTATGATTTATATGATTAAAACTAAAAACAAATAATGTGTTCTAAATGAATAGTTTTAATCAAGGCAATCATAATAATCAAATAAATCATAGTTCAGACATTATTCATTCAAATCACAGTTCAGACAGATGAAACCAATAACTGAAGATCATATTGAATCCTTCGCAATCGAGCAGCTCCAATCCCTAGGATGGGAATACATTCACGGTTTAGCCATTGCTCCCGGTGCGGAACAATCAGAACGTGAAAACTTCGAACAAGTCGTTTTAATTGATCGTTTAAGAAAATCACTCTCAATTATAAATCGTCATATTCCCAAAGAAGCGCAAGAGCAGGCAATTCAAAAAATATTACGCATCTATTCACCGGAGCTGCTTCACAACAACGAAGAATTTCATAAACTCTTAGTCGAAAAAGTAAAAATACCTTACCAGCAGGATGGTTACGAGCGCAGCCACGAAGTTGCCCTTATCGATTTTGAAAACTTAGAGAACAATCAATTCCTGGTAGTTAATCAATTTACGATTGTAGAAAAAAATCAGAATAAACGTCCTGATATTATTCTCTTTGTAAATGGATTACCGCTCGTAGTAATAGAACTTAAAAATGCCGCCGATGAAAACGCAACAATCCAATCCGCATTCGATCAAATACAAACATACAAAGCTTTCATTCCTTCGCTGTTTACCTATAATGCCTTTTGCATTGTCTCAGACGGATTGGAATGCAAAGCCGGAAGCATCTCCGCCGGCTTCAATCGCTTCATGGCTTGGAAAACTTCAGACGGACAAAAAGAAGCTTCAAGATTTGCCCCGCAGTTGGAAATATTACTTAAAGGAATGCTTAATCCAACAATTTTGTTGGATATTGTTCGCAACTTTATTGTATTTCAGAAGATTAAAAGAGAAGATTCCAAAACCGGAATAACACAAATTCATACCGAAAAAATTCTTTCGGCATACCATCAATACTATGCAGTTAAAAAAGCAGTAGGGACTACAAAATTAGCAGTCGGTGTATCCGATTCCATCCGGATAAATAATTACAGAGGGAGTTTTGATTTTTCCGGTTTGTTAGATGAAGCACGAGTTTTAAGAACTAATCAAACTAAAGCCGAAGAACTCTTCTGGAATTTAATTCGTAATAGAAAATTTCTTAATCTTAAATTCAGACGCCAGCATCAAATTGGTCATTACGTTGTTGATTTTTATTGCAATGAACAAAAACTCATAATTGAATTAGACGGTGAAATTCATAATTCCGAAACCCAACAAAAACATGATTCAACGCGGGATAAATATCTTACTTCAATTGGAAACAAAATATTAAGATTTAAAAATGAAGAAATTCTAAATTCCATAGTAAATGTTTTCCAAAAAATCTCAGAATTTGTTTCTCAAAACGACAGTCGCAAGACTGGAGTTTATCCCTCTCCCTCTGGGAGAGGGCAGGGTGAGGGTAACTCCGGCGATGGAAGAGCCGGAGTTATCTGGCATACACAAGGGTCCGGCAAAAGTTTAAGCATGGTATTCTATTCAGGTCTGCTCATTACCACACCGGAACTTGAAAACCCAACCATAGTTGTAATCACAGATAGAAACGATCTTGACGATCAGCTCTTTGATACATTTGCGGCGTCGCGTCAATTACTCCGGCAAGATCCGGTACAAGCTGAAAGCAGAGCTCACTTAAAAGAACTACTGAAGGTTGCCAGCGGCGGAATTGTTTTCACAACAATTCAAAAGTTTTTACCTGCGGATCATAAACCTGAATATGATTTGTTATCAGATAGAAGAAACATTATTGTTATCGCTGATGAAGCTCACCGCACTCAATACGGTTTTGAAGCTTCACTAAAAGATTTAGTTGATAAAGAAACAAAAGAGCTAATAGGAAAGCGTATTGCCTACGGCTTGGCAAAATATCTTCGTGATGCGCTTCCAAATGCAACATATATCGGTTTCACCGGCACTCCTATTGAAAAATCGGATGTTAACACTCCGCAAGTTTTTGGAAACTATGTGGATATATATGATATAGCAAAATCCGTTGAAGACGGCGCCACTGTAAGAATATATTATGAAAGCAGGCTAGCAAAAGTAAATCTTGACGAAGAAGGTAAAAGACTAATCGAGGAATTCGATCAAGAACTTGAACAAGAAGAGATAACGGAAACTCAGAAAGCAAAAGCTAAATGGGCTAAGCTTGAGGCTATTGTTGGCAACAAACAAAGAATAAAAAATCTCGCCAAAGATATTGTTACTCATTTTGAACAACGGAAAAGTGTTTTAGACGGCAAAGGAATGATAGTAGCGATGAGCCGGAGAATAGCTGTTGATTTGTATAATGAAATAATTTCTTTAAGACCGCAATGGCACAATGATGATCTTGCCAAAGGTGAAATAAAAGTTGTTATGACTGCCGCAAGTTCAGATGGTCCGGAAATGGCAAAACATCATACTACAAAAGAGCAGCGAAGAAATCTTGCCGATAGAATGAAAGATCCCGCAGATCCTCTTAAACTCGCAATCGTGCGCGATATGTGGCTTACCGGTTTTGATGTTCCATGCTTGCACACTCTTTATATTGATAAACCTATGCGCGGACACACTCTGATGCAAGCCATCGCCAGAGTAAACAGAGTATTCAAAGACAAAAAGGGCGGGCTCATAGTTGATTACCTTGGAATCGCAAGTGACCTCAAAAAGGCTCTATCATTTTATTCTGATTCCGGCGGTAAAGGTGATCCTACTGAAACCATTGCTCAAGCCGTAGAATTGATGCTCGAAAAACTAGAAGTTGTTCAACAGATGTTTAATGAAGCAAGTAAAACTCAAAAAGCTATAAGCGTTGAAGAACCGGCAGCTTACTATAAAGGAAGTTATAAATTTAATTATCCCCGTTTCTTTACTGCAGAACCAAAAGAAAAACTATCCATCCTGCTGCAAGCAGAAGAACACATTCTTGGATTTCAGGACGGGAAGAGTAGATTCATTCGAGAAGTAACATATTTAAGTCAATCATTTGTATTGGCGATGCCTCACTCGGAAGCAATTGCAATTAAGGATGAAGTTGCTTTCTTTCAAGCCGTTAAAGCAAGGCTAGTTAAATTTGAAACTCCTACCGGTGGAAAATCCAGCCGTGAAATTGAAACAGCTATCAAGCAAATAATTGATGAAGCTATTAGTTCGGATAAAATAATAGACATTTTTGAAGCTGCGGGATTAGATAAACCTGATATCTCGAACCTCGAAATCCTCTCTGATGAATTCCTTCTCGAAGTTCAAGGAATGAATCATAAAAACCTTGCAATTGAATTATTAAAGAAATTATTGAACGATGAAATAAAGATTAGAGCAAAATCAAATCTTGTTGTAAGCAGAAGATTAATTGAAATGCTGGAAAGCTCGATCAAGAAATATCAAAATAATTTGCTTACAACTACGGAAATAATTCAGGAACTTATAAACATAGCGAAGCAATTAAAAGAATCAGATAAGGAAGCAGAAAAACTCGGATTAACAAAAGACGAAGTTGCCTTTTACGATGCACTTGAAACAAACGACAGCGCAGTAAAAGTTCTCGGTGATGAGACACTAAAAATTATTGCAAGAGAAATTGCAGACAAAGTAAGAAAGAACACAACAATAGATTGGACAATCCGTGAAAGTGCCCGAGCCAAACTAATGGTATTAGTTAAGCGTACACTTACTAAATACGGCTATCCCCCGGATAAGCAGCAAAAAGCAATTGATACAGTTCTTAAACAAGCAGAGTTATTTGCAGATGGACTAACTCACTAATTTTATTATGAAAGTAAATTGATTTATGAAACATGTTGGAAATCCTGATTTGAAATGTTGTGTAATAGCATGTTTGTCTTCCTATTTATTTGATATTAACATTGTAAAAACGATTGATGAAATAAAAAGAGAACTCCCAGATATATGTAATGTCGGTACGGGTGACGAAGGTATCATATATGATCAAGAAATTCCTAATCTATTTTTATATTATGGCGTTGAATTAAATAAGGGCACTTCTAAAAACTTCAATATTCTCTGCGAACGTTGCGTATTCTTTGCGTTCTCTGCGTTAAATTTTTATAAAAGATAGTTTTTAGAAGTGCCCATAAATTATAACTAGAATATAAACTATCAAGTCAAGACAATGAAGGCTCAATTTTTCTTGGTCTTGAATATATGGATAGCGAATGTAAAATTATACGTCATATGATTAGACTTTATTCGGTCATTGAATCAGAAAATAAACTTATAGTGATGGACCCTAATTCTATAGAAAAAGACTTAGTATATACTCCTGCTAATTATCTGAATGGTAAAACAGTTACTTTTTTCAAGGCAATTCATTCTTAAATTTTATTTTCCCACTTCAAGGCATTTACACCCTAACCTGGGAAAAACTCACCCTCCTCACCTCCGCCTTCGGCCTAAAAGCCCTCCAAAAACTTCCCGAATCCTCCAACCGAGCTCAAATAAATTTCTTTGCTCTTTTCATTCGTGCATTAAAAGAAAAGTGTTAAGAAATTTCTTGAACATGTCCGCCGAAAGCGCACCGCAATTCTTTTTAAGCACATGTTCTTCTTCTTATATGATCTTCCCAAACGACCTTAAATAAATCGCGTTAATAAATTTTACGTAATGGAGCGTTAAACAGAAAAAGCTGTTTGAGTCCGGTTCCTGCCGGACGAGTTCTTTTTCTGTAGCGGAATGAAGTAAAATTTTAGCGATTTATTTTAAGTCTTGATCTTTTGGTACTTTTGTATCAAGACAAAAGTACATATAAAAGAAGTAAGCTTAATAAAATAAGAAAAGTCAAGAGGGGTGTGCTCTTTTTGTTGACAACTTTATAATCGCAAGAATTTTAGAATCTGTTTTTCATAGCCCCTGCCATTAGACACCCTTTTTTCATAGTTTTTACCTGTTTTTCATAATTCTAAAACCTAATTTTCATATAAAATAATTATATCTACCTATTATTCGTATATTAAACCTGATTTTCATATATTAGTGCAAAGATATTATGGAAAAGAATATGACAAATAAATACTTTTCACAAAAAATAAACACTTTTCACGGTAGAGAAGCGCCGGAAACCGGAAACTTAGTTGGCTATGGCGCTTTAATCGAAACTCTAAAATTGGCAATGCCAATGCCAAATCAACTTGCAATCATCAGCCAAAAGCACAAACAATATATTAAAAATGGTTGGCTCGTTTTTACGCTAAGGCATCAACCATCGGAAACCTTGTACGATCACCTGGTTTTTGCTCTTAAATATGAAGGTATAAATCTTTTGTTCTTTAAAAAACTGTTTGAAAAAATTTCAAAACAGCAGGTGATAGATCTTATTCAAACAGAATACTCCGGACAGTATGCGCGAAAAATCTGGTTCCTTTATGAATGGTTGATGAATGAACAGCTTCCAATTCCTGATCTGTCAATAAAAAATTTAGTGCCGCTTATCGATGAAAAATTACAATACGCTTCACAAGTCAGCCTAAATTCAAACCGGCATCGTATTAAAAACAATTTACCCGGCACCGTTAATTTCTGCCCGCTCGTTTATAAAACGCCAAAGCTGGAAAAATATATAAATGAAAATCTTGCCGAAAAAACTAATCTCGTAATTAAAAAAATACACAAAGATATTTTATTGCGCACTTCTGCTTTTCTGCTTCTGAAAGATTCAAAAGCTTCATTTACCATTGAGGGGGAAAGCCCTACACAGAGCAGAACCATGCGGTGGGGAAAAGCTATCGCGCAGGCAGGCAGTAAACCGCTTAGCAAAGATGAACTCCTTCGCCTTCAGCAAATCGTTATTGAAAACAGCCGCTTCATAAAGATAGGTTACAGAACCGAAGGAGGATTTATAGGCGAGCATGATCGCCATACCGGTGAACCTATTCCCGACCATGTTTCCGCAAAATGGCAAGATATACAAACTTTAATGGAAGGCTTGCTGAATACTGCTGCAAAATTAGAAAAAGATAATTTTTATCCCGTTTTAACAGCAGCAATAATTGCATTTGGATTTGTATTTATTCATCCTTTTGAGGATGGCAACGGAAGAATACATAGATATCTCATTCATCATTTATTGGCGGTAAT
>JAJYCM010000356.1 GCA_021778375.1 Bacteroidota bacterium | reverse complement strand
ATCAAAATTTACTATTCTTAAACACTATCATCCGACTAAAATTTAATTTAGTCTAAAAAGTTTTGAATTTAGTAAATATTTTAATAAAAGTTATCAAATCTAAAAACATACCCCCGATTTTATACCGGGAATAAACTCGGCGTTGCCGCCTCCACTCTCTGCTTCGAATACGTTCTCTTTACGTTTCTTAATAACTCATAAACGTCCAATAAGCTTATTAAATGTATACGAACCAATGTTGCCACAGTCGAAAATGCCTTTTTTACGTTAGCCATTTTCTGTAATACGGTCAGTAATAGTTGGGCTATTAAAGTGCACCAGACTTGTGTTCTGATTGCATTTTCATTTTCACCGTAAAAGTAGTGTAACTGAAAATTCTGTTTCATCTTCTTGAACAGCAATTCTATTTGCCATCGTTTCTTATATATAAATGCTACTTCCTCTGCTGTTATATCAAAATTATTTGTTATAAATACAAACTGACGATTTTTCTCATCGCAATAATATATCCGACGCAATTTTAGTTTCTTTTCTTCTTTGTTTTCCTTATATGTGAATTCTATAATTTCTTCTTTGTAAACTCCAAATACGCCTTTGTCTAACACTTTATCCATAACAGTTTTTAATATTTCACATACAGCGTTTTTCTTTTGTCTGGTTACAAAATAAATCTTTTCCTCTGTCCATTTGGCAAATTGTTTATAATAGTTATATGCCTTGTCAAATACCAGCATGCTATGTGCAGGTACCTTAATTTGGCTCAGAAAGTTCTTGTCGTGCACCTTTGCTTCGGTTATCCTTACGAACTTTGCTATCGACTCAACCGCATCTATCAGCATATGTACTTTTAACCCGCCCTTCTTCTTTCCGTCATTCTTCGGATTTCTTCCCACTCCTTTTAATATATCGCTAAACAGTCTAATTGTTGTCGAATCTATTATTAGTAGTTCTTTGAACGTTAAGCCAATTGTCCGGCTGTCCGACAAAAAGCCCTTATACTGCTCGACAAGTTTATAATACAGTGACTCAAAGAATGAACTATCCCGGTTTCTTAATCCATCTGATGCCGTACTTTTTGCCGGTGACTTTTGCAGCCCCAGATGGTTTAGCTTCCCGCCCAATGCCTTCATTCCCTCGCATATTTCAGACATCGAATCGCACCTACTCAGTATTCCAAAGAGCATTACTGTCAACTCGTCCCAGCTCTTAAATGCCTTATAATAATAGTCGCTTTTCTTCTCTCTTACTAATTGGGCAAATGTTGACTTATCTATCAATTTCATTATTTGTCCGAATATCGGCTGTCCGACAAATTTTATTTCACTATCTTTGCTCATGTCGTTCTCTTGTTTGTTTTTGCTTACAACAAAATTACGACTTCCGGGAGCTACTTCTTAGTGGCTCCCTTTTATTTTTTGTCGGTCAGTAGTGATTTTATTTATAGTCTTTTCATAAAAGTCATTAAAAACATCTGCATTGGAGACAAAGCAAGGTTCATTAAGTATATCAAAACCCGCCAAAATAGTTTCTTCTTTATACCTATCGGCAATATAACCCCAAAGGTTAATCAAGCTTTCTCTTAAAGAAGCATATTCCCAAAACAACTGTACACCGGCCTGATTACCTGAATGTGAATCGAGATTTTGCCCGCCAGGGGCTGTATGCATATCAAGAATTGCAAAGATTTCGTATTTTTTGCAAAGATGCAGCACTCTGTCCAGATGTTTAAATCCATCCTCATTATATTTGCCGGGTGCCTGGTCATTTTCAAAATGATTATGGTTTAATGCAAGTCTTAATACATTTATACCGAGACTTTTTAAAAAAACGAAATCATCTTCTGTTAAAAAATAAGCTAAAAAATCTTCAAAGAACTTATCGGCATTTTCTTTTCCATAAACTTCAATAAAAGTCTCTCGAATTCTCTTTTCCGTACCTGGCATTCTTACCATAAAATTTTCGATATTCATACACGAACCTACAGAAAAGCCTCTCAAAATTATCCGTTTATCATTAAGAAAAAAATGCCCATCTTTAGCTTGAATAAATTTTGTTTTCATTTTCTATATTCCGGCTGCTAAAAATATATCATATAAATAACCCAGGATAATTCCACCCAATAGTAAGAAAAGAATATACAGAATAACTGCCCGTTTCTTCATAATAGTTGCACTGCCTGTAATAACACCTGCACTTGTTCCTGGTCCTGTAATTAGGAATGCCAGCATAGCCCCGCTGCTGGCGCCACTCCCTATAAATGTATGGATAATCGGAATTGCAGATTCACCGTTAACGTATATTGGCAAGCCTATTAATGCTGCCAATGGAACAGCAAAAATATTTTTCGCATTAAATAATGTCATAATAATAGTAGAAGGCACAAAATAATTGATGAGAAATCCGACTGCTACAAATATGGAATAATAAAACAATATCCGTTTTAAGCCTATATTTATTAATGCACTTGCAATTTCCCTCCATTTTATATATTTCAGTTGATAGAATATATTCTTGAAAAATTCAAAGACTTTTGAGCTGATATTATCAGCAATAGATAACAACACGAACTTAAAAAAGAATGATTTATCATTGTATCTTAAAGAGTTTAAAGAAGAGCAGCATAATTGTGCACAACATTCTTTCACGGAAATGAAATCAAATTCAGCTGCTTTAAAATCACATAAAATTGTTATTGGTTCAGAACAATTGCATGCTTTAGTTTGTTCCGGGACTTTGATTGTATTCAATCCAATAGTATTATTAAAATCTTCAAATCTTTTGATAAACCTCACCTGATCTTTTAGGAATCCTGTCTTTTCAATTAGGTGTGTTAAATATCCTGAAACCAAACCGATAACTATCGATGCTAATGCCAAAGCAATAGCAAATTTAAGATTTATTATACCCGCAACAAGTACAAAGCCATCAGGACTCATCAATAATGAAAAAGTTAA
>JAJYCM010000355.1 GCA_021778375.1 Bacteroidota bacterium | reverse complement strand
ATTAATTTTCTCCGTATTTTTTAAAGAACCATATTTTAACAATATGGGTGAGAACGCTATAGCTTAATAAGAAACCGAAAATCCATGCCCAGAATATTGCAGGCAGAGGAACAAAACCAAATGTTTTCGCAAACGGAGAATATGGCAACCATGCTCCAATAAGCATTATTCCTAATGTAGTAAGCGTCATTGGCAGAGATGCCCTGCTGCCGAAAAACGGTATCTTCCTTGTACGAATAATATGCACAATTAATGTTTGAGTTAATAATGACTCTACAAACCAACCAGTTTGAAATAATCTTTCTAAAAATTCTTTATGAGCCCCGCTGGCGATAAGAAATTGATTAGCGCCAAAGAAAAACCACATTAATGCAAATGTTGCATAATCAAAGATTGAACTAATTGGACCGATATAGATCATAAACCTTTTAATATTATCTATGTTCCACTTTAGCGGCTTAACTACAAGTTCCTTGTCAACATTATCAGTAGGTATGCCGGTCTGTGAAAAATCGTACAATAAATTGTTAAGCAAAATCTGAATCGGCAGCATCGGTAAAAATGGGAATAAATAACTTGCACCAACAACACTAAACATATTTCCAAAGTTGGAACTAGCTCCCATCCGGATATATTTAACGATGTTCGCAAACACTTTACGTCCTTCTATTATTCCGTCTTCGAGCACTAATAGACTTTTTTCAAGAAGCACAATATCTGCGGCTTCTTTTGCAACATCAACTGCTGAATCAACTGAAATTCCAACATCTGCTGCTCGCAGAGAAGGAGAATCGTTTATGCCATCTCCCATGTACCCGACAACATGACCGGATTGACGAAGTGAAGCAATAACATTTTCTTTTTGCAGCGGGGACAACTTTGCAAATATATTAAACTGCTGTACAGTTTTAGAAAATTCATCAGAAGAAAAGCGGCTTAATTCATCGCCCGTTATAACACGTTCGACTTCCAAACCAACATCTTTACAAACTTTCTTTGTCACAAGGGAATTATCACCGGTTAATATTTTTACAATAACTCCGGTTTTTTTAAGATTCGCAATCGCTTCTGCTGCCGATTCTTTAGGAGGATCAAAAAACGCGATATAACCGAGTAAAATTAAATCCTTCTCATCACTGACTGTAAAGGTTTCTTTTGATGCCGGAAATTCGCGATACGCAATTGCAAGCACACGATAGCCGTTATTATTAAGCGTCTCTACTTCTTCGTAAAGATCATCATGGATCATATTTATCAAAGGATAAATTTCGTCATCATCCTGATAATGGGTACAAACCGAATAAATTTCTTCAACTGCACCTTTGCATATTAAAACATGATCTCCTTCATACTCAACAATAACTGACATTCTTCTTCTTTGAAAATCAAAAGGCAGCTCATCAACTAATCTGCATTTACCTTCAACATTTAATTCAATATGGGCAAGAACGGCGCGATCTATTAGGTTCCTAAGTCCGGTTTGGTAAAAACTATTAAGATAAGCGTATTGAAGAACATCGCGGCTTTCCCTTCCCGTAATATCTACATTTTTTTCAAGAACAACTTTATCTTGAGTCAGCGTGCCCGTTTTATCAGTGCAAAGAATATCAATAGCGCCAAAATTTTGAATAGATGATAAATTCTTAACAATAACTTTTTTCTTAGACATTGTTAATGCGCCTTTGGCAAGATTTACAGTTACAATCATAGGCAGCATTTCGGGAGTTAGACCAACTGCTATTGAAAGCCCGAACAACAATGCTTCAATCCAATTTCCTTTACTGAGACCAACAATAAAGAAAACGGTCAAAACCATAATTACCATAAACTTGATCATTAGCCAGGTAAAGGATTTTACACCTTTATCAAAACTTGTTTCAATTCGCTTTTCAGTTAATTTTTCAGAAATTGAGCCAAAATATGTTCTTGTACCAGTGTTAACGACAACAGCACGGGCGGTACCGCTAAGTACGTTGCTTCCCTGGAAGCATGCATTTTGCAATTCAAATACAAAACCGCTTTTCAGATTCATTTCTTCGGCTTTTTTTTCAATAGGCATTGATTCGCCTGTTAGCACGGATTGACTAACAAAAAAATCTTTTGAATAGATTAAACGGAGATCGGCTGGAATTATTGAACCAGCTTGAAGAAGTACAATATCGCCGGGAACAACTTCGGACATTGGCAATTCAATTTCTTTTCCTTCTCTAATTAATACTACGTGCGATTGCACTCTTTTACCAAGTGATTCAACAGCTTTTGATGACCTATGGTCGAGAACGTAAGATAAACCAACGCTAAGAAGAACCATCAAACTTACGATGAATGTAGACTCGATATCTCCTAAAAAGGCGGAGACTGAGGCTATAAGAAGTAATTGGATAACTAAAGGACTACGGCATCTATTAAGTACATCCGCCCAAAACCCCAATCTTTTAGAATGAGCTAGTTCATTATATCCAAATTCATCTAATCGTTTTTCAGCTTCATCTGCTGACAGACCTTTGATATTAGTGTTAAGCTTAATTAAAGTTTCTGGAACTTTAAGACTGCAAATATCAATTAAATGGCGTTCATTTTCGGAAGTTTGATGAGGTGATTTTGCTTCTTTAGTAAAAGTAGACGATGAAATTTTTGAAAAAATTGAACGAGACATTACCATCCTCCTCTATAAATTTTAACTGGGATCGAGGTCGAACAAAAAAGATTGCTCGTATATGCAACTAAATCGATATTATGAAAGAAATTTAATTTTATCATCGGCACCTGAAAGTTTTTGCCTTAGAAAGAGCCAATGATAAAATTAAGAAGGCGATTCTAAGGAAGGTTAAAGAAAAATATTAAATTATTATTAGCGCCAGGTTCATCTGAATCAGGCATTGTTTTTCCTTTTAGTTATGAAAAAAGATGATGTAAAAATAATTTTTAAAAGTTATTAATCAAAACAAGCAAACAATTAAATT
>JAJYCM010000354.1 GCA_021778375.1 Bacteroidota bacterium | reverse complement strand
AAAATTTTTACTTGCAGCGGCAAAAAATCCCGGAGACTTAATCGCATAACGTGAAGTAGAGTCAAAATATTCACCTTTGCCTTGCGAATCAAAGCCAAGCGTAAGTGCGGGAGTTGATACGGTTTCATTCATCAACCTGAAGCGAATATTTACGCCGGGATAACCATACCATTTTGGAGACCCAGCTCCAATTAGATTTTGCCCGCCGTAAGAGATTCCAAAACTAATATTGTCAAAAACTCCTACTTCAATTCTTTCTATTAAATCACCTCCAGGCAAAACATCTGAAGTAATGCCGACGAATCCTTTGTTAAGTATACCGGCGGTGGGCATGTCAATTAAATACCTATATTCATATTTGGCGTTTGTTCCTGCAGTACCTTGAGCTAAAATAATGGAAGCTGAAATAACAATCAGCGCTAATGTTAGTCGAATCATTTTCATATTCCCTCAAGTCTTGTTGGAAAATATTTTTGAATAAATTTCTAAATGAAAAATAATAATAATATTTGAAAGATAATCTTTATAAAAAATTATTTATCAGCATAATCTGGATAAATAAAAATTATTAATTCAGACGGAAGCAAAGAATTTACCGATTTAACCGAGACTACAACCTTACCTGTTTGCCCTTTTGCTCTTAAAACACAAATGCCTTTTAAGGGATCTACACGAATAATATCTACTAATTGTCTACCCTGGATAATTTGAAAATTAGTTCTTGAATGCCGAAACGGAGCCCTTAATCCAAGGGAGTTTAAAGGTATAGTTCCTATTGTGACTGTTGATTTATAATCGGCAAAAAGATTTCTAGGAATGATAGAGTATGTTACTTCATAAATATTAATGAGATAATGATAGGACAAAAGTCCAAGAATAATAATGAAAGAAATAATAATAAAATATATTTGGGATTTACTCATCAAGATTTTAAGATTTAAGGTAAAGTTATTTTAATGGATTTTTTTCGCTGATAACAGCTTTTAACATTTTCTTAATTATCCGGAGGATAACATTATCCGGCACGCCATCGTGATGAAGCGAACTTAAACGCATATCGCATTGGTCATTAACATAATCGATAGCAATAAATTTATTATCACCGGTAAGCACAATTTCAGTTGAGAAAAAATCAAGCATTGTATTCTTAGCGATCAATTTGGTGATTTGAAGAAGTTTTTTCAACCTAAATTTGGTCAATTCTTCCGGCATCATTTCTTTGTAAAGATGGGTTTGTTCATCCCACCAGACCGGGATTGTAGTGCCGAACGACCAGAAGCATCTAAACCAAGCACGATTTCCCTCAAGAATTGCCGGATGGATTTTTTCTTGAAGTATGTATTTATCATGAATATATGAAACACGTTCTTCAAGCACTTCTTTGAGCGATTCTGCTCCTGTAACTACACCCATACCGCCTCCCGTTGTATTGCAAGGCTTGATAATAAAGGGTCTTCCGAGATGTGCAAGATCATCTACCGAGATAAAGATATCCTCTTTTTCACTATGAGGCGGAATAATTATTGAGTATGGTACGTTTATTCCGGCAGTAATAAATTCCAGGTGCATGCTTGCTTTATCAATTGCATGAAGAACATTGTGGTAAGGATTAAAAATATGAGTTTTTCTTTTGGCTAAAATTTTACCCAGTTCTTCAAAATCCTCATCAACATCCCAAGCACGGTCAAGATAAAAATCAAATGAAAGCTGTTTGCTTAGAATTTTTTCTTTCACTTCAAAGATATTGTGACTGGAAACAATGTAGGTAGTTAATCCAGCAGCATGGAAAATCTCCTCTATTAAAGAGATAAATCCGTCATCAAATTCCCAGAGAAAAGCTATACCAAGGTCAATTTTTTCCATACACTTAAACTATTTTTACAAAGATATTGTTTGCTATATTTGTAATCAAGAAATCAATGCTTGCTTGAAGTCAAGATTTTATAAAAATATAAAATAACTTCATGCGGCTAATTACCTTTTAAATCAAAATGCTTATCAATATATTTTCGAAAAAAAGTTGTGAATTTATGATCAAAATATTGCCGTTATTAATTATGTTAGTTGTTTTTGCGGGATGCTCTTCTCAAAAAGAAATTACCAAATCTCAAGGCAAAGAAGCAACCCAGAATAAACAAGGCACAAAAGCCTTAAAGGATGAAGCGCTTAACTCTTTCATTAATGGTTCCATTGCCGAAGCAAAGGGTGATTATGCAACTTCTGTTATTGAATACCAGGACGCTTTACGAATCGATCCCAATGCGGGAATATATTATGCGCTTGCAAAAGATTATCTATTTCTAAATAAACTTCCACTTGCACTCCAGAATGCAAATAAATCTATCGAGCTTGATTCAAGCAAAATAGATTATTATAATTTACTTTCCGATATATTCGTAACCGCTCAACAATATGATTCAGCCGCTATTGTACTACAAAAGATTATTAAGCTTGATTCTACTGACGTGGAATCTTATTACAGGCTCGCAAGAATTTATGAAGGGAATAAACCTTTACAGGCCATAGAAATTTATAACAAAATTACAAAAATAATCGGACCTGATTGGAATGTACTAACGCATGTGGCAGAGCTATACGCAGGACTGGGAAAATTTGAGGAAGCCGCTTCTTCTGTAAAAAACTTGCTAACAATTGAACCAAACAATACGGGATTACAACTGCTTTTATCCGAATATTATCTTAAGGCAAAAATGTATGATGATGCATTGAAGGTTGTTAATGATATAATTATTTCGGCACCGGATAATGCCGCAGCACATGAGCGGAAGGCTCAAATTTATATTGGCATGAATAGATGGACTGAAGCTGCGAAAGAATATTCATTCCTCCTAAAGCAGCCGAACATTACTCTGGAGCAAAAAATAAGGATTGGCGCGATCTACTTTAATCAATCTCTAAAAGACAGCACTCTGATGCCTGTTACAAAAAAGATTTTTGAATCGATTGACAAAGATACATCGTA
>JAJYCM010000038.1 GCA_021778375.1 Bacteroidota bacterium | reverse complement strand
TCGTCAGCCCCGGACCAAATGCAACAGCACAGCAATAAGAATTTTCCATAATTTGATTCAAGCTTATTATCTCTTTTAAGACAAATAGAATCGAAGCCGAAGACATATTACCATAATTTTTCAATACCGTGCGAGAAGGCTCCATCTTCTCGTCACTTAGATTCAATCCATTTTGAAGAGAATCCAAAATAGCTCTGCCTCCTGGGTGTAGCGCCCAGCTAGAAACTTCACCCGGTCTTATCCCATGGGATTGTAATATATTTACTAATTGAGGCACAGCCTTTTCCAAAATTATCTTTGATAAATCTGAAGATAACATCATTTCGAATCCATAATTACCGATTTTCCATCCCATAAAGGATGCAGAATCTTTTAATAAAAATGATTCCGTAAATATTAAATCTAGTTTTACCTTATCTTTATGATGCTTAGAATTAGTAAACAAGGCTGCCCCTGCTCCATCGGCAAATATCATGTTAGCCAATATATTATCTCGTGATGGCTCTGTCTGAAGATGCAAACTGCATAATTCCACTGATACCATTAATGCATTCATTTCAATAGTATCAGAAGCATTTAGTGACTCAAATATAGAATTAAACCCAATTAAAGATGCCGCGCAGCCCATAAAACCAATGTTGGTTCTTTTAGCTGTTACAGGAATACCAAATTCATTCATCAGAAAATAGTCCAATCCGGGAGCAAAAAAACCTGTACACGAAATAGTAATCAATCTGTTAATTTCCTCAGGTGCAATACCATCTTTTTCAAACAACTTCCCAACAGCTTCCTTTGTCAATATCTTTGACCACCTTTCATACTGAATCATTCGAGCCTCGGTGCCAGGTTTAATATATTCTCCATCCTTCGAATAAAACTTTTCTCCATTTGCAGTATTAGCATCAGCTACGACAAAATATCTAGAATCAATCCCTGAATGTACAGATGCCGAGTCGATCATTCTTCCTATAGCCGGTCGAACAGACATCCTTTTCTTAAGCTCTTCAGTAGCTAAAACTTGTGAAACTTTATTAGGAGGATTAGCCGTTTCAATATTGATTAACATTCTTAACCTCTTTTTATAGTAAATATCTTGCACAATTAAATTTAGATTTGATCCGAAGTTTAATTTACATTTTTTATGATTAAATTCGCTATATAATAATTAATACATTAGTGATGAAAAACGTATTATTCATAACATATTACTGGCCGCCTTCAGGTAAAGCTTCACTTCATTGGCCATTGAAGATGATAAAGTATTTGCCTCAATTTGGCTGGCAGCCTATTGTATTGACTATTGAAGAAGACACATTTTCCGCAAAAGATGAAAGCCTATTAAAAGAAATAGACAATAATTTGAAAGTATTTAAGTCTAAGTCTTTTGAGCCTTTTGATCTTTATAAAAAATTTACCGGAAAGAAAAAGGACGAACAACTTATTGCGTCCGATACTATTTCAACAGTAAACAAAAGTTTAACTCATAGAATATCGATATGGATTCGAATGAATCTCTTCATTCCTGATGCAAGAGTAGGCTGGTATTTCAATGCAGTTAATCAAGGGAAAAAGATTGTAGAAAAGGAAACAATAGATGCAATTGTTTCAATCGGACCACCGCACACTACACATTTGATTGGAATGACTTTAAGCAAACAAGCTAATGTGCCGCATTTACCGGTATTCATAGATCCGTGGGTAGACATAATTTATTACAAAAATTTTAAACGAAGCAAGCTTACTTTATTGATTGATAATTATCTGGAAAGGAAAGTTCTTTTTAATTCAAAAGCTGCTGTTTTTGTAACAAAAACGATGCAGGAAGATTATATAAAAAAATATCCCTTATTAAGGGATAAATCGGAAGTTTGTTATTGGGGATTTAATGAAGAGGATTTTGAAAATATTACGTCCTCTAATCCTAAAGAAGAAATAATTATACATGCTGGAAATATATTCGATTATCAGAACCCTAAAGCTTTTTGGATAAGAGTGAAAGATGAAATTGATAAAGGTCGCAATATTAAAATTAAATTTATCGGAACAGTTAGCGGCGGAATAAAGAAAGCCATTGAAGAAAGCGGATTAACTTCAAAAACAGAATTTTTAGGATTTTTACCTTACAAAAAAATGCTGGAAGAGTTAAGCCGGGCATCATATCTTCTTGTATGTGCAACTGAGCCGCGTCATGTTCCGGGAAAGTTATTTGAATATCTTAGAATTGGCAAGCCTATAATAGCATTTGGTAAAGATAATGATGAGGTAAGGAAGATTTTAGAAGTGACAAATGCAGGGATCATGTTCGATTACGATGAAGATGGAGACAAATTTTTTAGAAATAGAAGCAGATTTAAAACAGATCAATCATTAATAAGTTCTTATACTAGAAAAAACATAGCTCTTAAATTGTCACAAATATTAGATTCTGTTTCCGTTTAAGAATTTTCTTTATTAAATCAGAAATAATAAAACTAATTTGGGATATTTAGATAAATATTCATCTTCATCACAAAGGGATAGTATTTTTGAAGTTATCGAGAGAAAATATTGAATTGAATCCTTTAATCTCGAAGTCATGGTTTTATTATAGAAGATGACATTATTGTAAGCATAACATAATAAACATACTAAATAAATTTCACTCTTAGAATTTATTCATAACTTCAATAACTTTATAAATATCGCCCTCAGTATGTGAAAAAGAAATCGGTAAACTTAAAGTAGTACTGTGGATTTCTTCGGAAAGAGGGAAATCTTTATCAATAATAATCCCCTGCATTGCTTTTTGTTTATGAGGAGGAACCGGATAATGAATATCTGTCTTTATTTCATTCTTCAATAAATATTCCCTTAGCATATCTCTTTTGGGATGCCGAATATTAAAAATATGATAGACATCATAAAAATCATTATGAACATCCGGCTTTATAAAATCAACTTTAAGATTTTCTAAATACAATTTTGCAAGTCGTCTTTTATGATTATTTATTTCATCAAGCTTCTTTAATTTTACCAAAAGAAATCCTGCCTGGATTTCATCAAGCCTTGAATTGTAACCAACAACTTCATTGTAATATTTAACGTCCGAGCCATAATTTCTAAACCGGCGAATTATTTGTGCAAAATTTTCATCGTCCGTTGTGACTGCACCAGCATCACCTAAAGATCCAAGATTTTTTGTCGGATAATAACTAAAAGCTCCAAATTCACCGAAAGTTCCGGTTTTTCTGTTCTTATACATAGCACCATGAGATTGTGCGCAGTCTTCGATTAACTTCAGATTATATTTCTTACAAACTTTTATAATCGGATCCATATCGCAGGATTTACCATATAAGTGAACGATCATTAAAGCTTTAGTTTTTGGTGAAATTCTCTCTTCAATCTTTGACGGATCAATATTGTAAGTATTGATATCCGGTTCGACCAGAACCGGTTTTAATCCGCAGTGAATTATAGAAAGAATTGTTGCGATATAAGTATTGGATGGGACTATTACCTCACTGTCCTTTTCAAACTCAAATGCCTTTAAAGAAAGGATTAAGGCATCTAAACCGGATGCAACTCCTATGCAGTATTTGGAGCCATTATATTTTGCGAACTCTTCTTCAAATCTTTTTACGTTTGTTCCAAGAATAAACCAACCGCTTTTAAGCAGGTTGTTAAAACTCTGCAGATAATCTTCCAGAAACGGTTGATTAACATTTTTTAGATTTTCATATTCAATCATTTATATTCCTCGTAAATATAGTCTGCGGGATCGAAATGAGTTGATGCAAACACAAGCAATACGGCATCTGGAGTAAAATGATGCATAGTATGCCAGTCTTTTGTTTCAAGAATTAAACATTTACTTGGGCTATCAAGGAGAAAATCTTCCTTCTTTTCGCCATCATTATTTGAAACTATGCAGCTTCCATGTATGCAAATTGCGGCTTGGACAGTCGTGTGGTGGCGATGCCCGCCCCTTACAGAATCATCAACGCCATAAATATAAAATATTCTATTTATTTTAAACGGAATTTGGTGTTCGATAACAGTTAGGTTTCCGCGTTTATCGGAAAGTGTGGTTAAGTTTATTATATATGCCATTTAAGAGCCTAAGAATTTTTTCTTATCAAAGATATTATAAACACCATTAATATTTCTATAGAGAAACAGAATAGGAGTTTTCCAGCTATTAGGTTTATTTACTGCGCCGTGAGGATCAAATGTATTGTCAATTGATAAAACTTTTTCTTTCAGTGTTTCAAGATGTTTAATATAAGGTTTATAAAAGATATTGAAAACTGTTTGTGAAAGAGTTCTTCTGCCCAATTCTATTTCTCCGTTTTTAAAGAATCTTAAATAATGGAAATGGTAAAAGATAACATCAAACTTATTGCCGGTAGTTTTTTCAATACCGGTTATGTAGTCACTTCCTTGAACAAAATCATATTGTTGAATATTCCATGCAGCCAATCCTCCGCCTAAATGCCTAAGGACATGCACTCCCTCAAACCTTTCTGTCCAATCATTCAAATAAAGTTGGTCACCAAACTTTCCATCTTCATATTTTGCATAGCACCACTCCAAACATCTTTCCCGCCACCAGCGTAAGGCTTTTAAACCCCGGTCATCATTTTTGAATGTTATAAACTGAACACAATATTTACCTGCTTTCAAATCTTTATTATACTGTGGCGAATATCGGTGCTCGGTGATTAATATTGATTCGTCTCCAAGCTCATCGAAAATTGGTTTAGGGGACGAATAAAAAAACATATCTGCATCAATATATGTGCAGCTATCAACTTTATATTTTTCTAAGACATATAAAATAGTTGAAGAAGTACTTGTCCAGCAATATTCAGCAATGGAGCGCGAAGGTTTTACTTTTAATAACTCTTCGTCTTCAAATTCAACTAAGGATATTAGGGTAACTTTAGAAAGGTTTAGGTCCTTTAATATATCATAGCATTTTTCATTAAAGGCAAAAATGTAAAGATGAAAATCGTTACAATGTGCATCCAAAGAATGATACAATGCAAGGCCGCGTGTCAAATAATTAGTATCGAATAAAGTACAGAAATTATACATATTGTTTCAATTAAATAGTTTACCGCATAGATATTTTATCTGACGGTCAATAAAGTAATTATAATATTTTGATAGCAACTTGCAGATAATTATTTACAGCTCCAATAACCTCATATTTCAAATTAAATGCGGAAGTGAAATCATAAAAAGCTTTAAATTCATGGGTTGGCACCGAGAACTCATCAAAAATTATGATATCATTTTTTTTCAGAAAAGGTATGAGGCTTGCAAGCACAAACAATGTCGAGCTATATAAATCGGCATCACAATGAATTACCGACCTCAAATTAAAATTACAATTTTTTATAAAACCAGGAAGAGTGTTTTGGAAAATTCCAACAACAAATTCAGATCTTTTATCTTTTATAGAGGGAATCGGACTGGACATTTTTCCTTTTTTATACAGTAGTCCGTAATCTTCGGGTAAGCCTGAAAAAGTATCGAAGCCGTAAAAGTGTGAGTCGATATGAGGATTATTTTCAACCCACCATTTAAACGAATCTCCGCCCGAAACTCCAAATTCAAAATAATTAATTTTATCTTCAAGCTTCTCTTCTATTAAAATATATTTGTAAAGCTTATATCTATCGTTATATATTACATTACTATTATAGAAATCGTTGAACTTTGGGAAATTAATAGTTGACTTCCATTTGGAAAATTTTGAAAGATAAAAAATGTTTAGAAATAGACCGGAAACGGGTTCAATGAATAAATGGAGCTTTAAACGGACAAAATTTGCCTTAATTTTTCTAAATAAATATATTAAAATGTTATTCATTAATTTTCTCTAAAAAAAGGTTAGCAAATCTACAAAAGAATTAGAAGATTTCTTCATTAAAAAATTCTTTTTCCGAATCGGTGTTGTAGCAAAGTGAATATATTTAATTTTAAGTATACCAACATCATTTATAAGTTCATAGAAATATTTTGTTTATAATTGATGAATATGACCTCTATTGTACTATTTATATCTGCACTACATCTGTTTGGGCATTCTTCCTTTAGACAACACATCCAATCAGGTCTTATACAATATGAAATTTGGGAATGAAACAATTTGATAACCAAATATCTATTCATTTTTTGAGTAATACTTCAGGTCATATTACTATTTGAATTGTACCGTTACAAATAGTATTATTCAACATATTATCACTAATTGTTTCTTTCATGAAATTGGTCACGTCAATTGCAAATTTTTATGATACATTTCCGCGAGAATAATTTCATCTAATTTCTGGGCTCTGATAGCAAAATTATGATCTCTCAAAACCCGCTGATGTCCAGCTCTTGCAATTTTTTCCCTTTCAGTTGGATTTTCTAATAACCAATTTACTTTTTCAATGCATTCATCGATAGTCCTAAATGCAACAACCTCATTGTCTATTTCAAATAGCTCATTTAGATTTTTTTTCCAATCTGTAATAAGGCATGAACCAACGCCAGTTACTTCAAACAGCCGCATATTGGCAGCAAAATCTCCTGCAACACCGCCGTGTATATTAAGAGTCATCTTTGAATTAGATATCTGACTAAACATTTCCAAACCATAAATTGGTTCTTTTACAATAGCTTTTAGTTTCGCAGAATACTTTGGATTACGTGGCAATTCATTTAATAATGCAACCTTTCTAAGTGTTTTGCTATTCATTAGGTATTTTTGGAATCCAGATTTTATTAAAATTTTAGAAAGAAGAAATGAACTTTGTTTTAGAAACAGCAAAAGGGGATCGTCTATTAATATTTTAGAATAAAGTTCTAAATTGATTCCGGAATCTAACAGATTTTCAATAATTTTTGTTCTAAGGTTATGAAAATCATCGCTGGCAATTAAAGAGCCGATAAATAAAAAATCAGCTTGTGGCTCTGATCCTTCAATATTTATTTTTTTAAGAATGGATTTTTCAAATGCATGCGGCAGAATATATGCTTTCAATCCGTATTCTTTAAATTGATTCGCAAATAATTGCGAACAGGTAATCATATAATCGAAATTTTTATAGAGAGTAAGTTGATCCGGAGTGAATGGATTGCAACACCACCCAATAATTTGTTTTATGGATGGAACTTTTGTGCGTAAAAAGTCTATCCATGCTCCATTAAAGTTATTACTATCCTGAAAAAAAACGATATCCGGCCTAATTGCTTTAAGTTGTTCGATCAGAAGTTCTTTCCCTTCAAGATCGATCGAATGTTCGTTTGCCCATGCCTTTTGCAAAGACGTCGCGTTATAAATTATCTCGTACGCATCGACACCTAGTTGAGACAAATTAGTCTGGAAAAAATCTGCCCAACCGAACGAATCATACATTATTTTCTTATACTGTTCATCGTAAGAAAGGCTACTAACTTCCTTATTCTTTGAATAAAAATATGACAGATAATCTCTATAAAAAGTGGTAATTTTTACGAAACGATAACTCATAATTCTTTATATTCTTGTTTCACTGTTTTGAAATGCTAACCAAACTTCATTACCTAATCAAAAGGTGAAGCCTTTTTACTGTTTTTTGGAATACCAGGTCTATATCTTCGGAAACTTTGGACAACAACACGAGAGATATAAAAACCGAACCTATTATTATAGACCTCAACGCAATATCAATTAAAAAATGATTTTGAATATGTGGCAGAAAATAATTGATTCCAAAAGCTATTGCAAATACTGATAATGCTTTCAAGGTATTAAAAGTAAAAGGTTGAATATTCATATTGATAAATAAAATACTCGATCTAATAATATTGATTATGAAAACAGAAAATGCTGTAGCAAGTGCTGCTCCAGTCATTCCAAGTTTAGGGATAAAAAACATATTTGCTAAAACTGCAATCACTCCATAAAACGGGAAAAGAGATAAATCAATTTTATAATACTTTGAGGATCCTATTATTTCTTGATTGACTCCCGTAAACATATCAAAAATTTTCCCTAAGCCGATAAAAAAAACAACCCATTTGCCTTGAGAATAAAGATTACCATGGGGAATTAATCTAAAAATATTATCTACATTAAACCATATTAAAATGAAAATTATACCTCCGATGATTAATTGAGTAATCGAAGATTTTTTATAAAGAATATCCAACTTTTTTATATCATTATCCTTGTTTGCTTCTGAAATAAGAGGAAGTAAAACTTGTGACATTGACCTTTTGGGAATTTCAATAAAAGTCGCAATAAAAAAAGCTATCGTATAAACCCCCGTTATTTTCAAACCAGAATAAGCACTTAACATCAAGCTGTCTATGTTATTTATTACTACTCCGCTCGCATTTCCCATTAAAATAAAACCAGCAAAAACCAAAATACTTTTCAACAATGGGCTTTTAAATACTTCAAAATTTGGCTTTATAAAGAGATAATTTTGCGAATACGTATAGAAAATTAATATTATTAATATTACCCCGTAAAAAAACACTAACAAGAATATAAAATAATTATACTGAAACTTTGCAAAAAAGAATACTAATAGACTAATTGATAAAAAAACACGAGTAAGTACTTCCCTTGTAAAAATCGGTACAACTGGATTTTGTTGAATAACATTATATGACTCGAAAATGGTAGTTAACAACATTATTAAAGTGAACGGTATGAGCAGATAATAATAATTCAATATGAGTGGAGAATTTTTTATGAAGGCGCTAAAGAATAACGATTTAAGAATTAAATACAGTGCGATAAAAATTAGAAAACCTATCCCGCCAATTACTAAGATAAAAAATAAGAATCCGCTGTGTTCCTTTTTTAAGTTTTTGAAGTGGAAGAAAAATTTATTAGGAATATTAGCAGATCCAAGTAAAGCGAATGTAGAGAATAGAACAGATACGCTTATTAAGGTTCTAACTAAACCAATTTGTTCTCCGGTTAATATATATGGAAAAAGCCAAAGAGTATTTATTATGCCAAACCCGATCCCAAGGTAAGTAAGAATAACTGATTTAGCGCTTTGACGAACGACTATTCCCATAGATTCTCATTGTTTGGAAGGAAATGATTTAGAACTTGGATCCTCATCATTTCTATTTTGTTAGCTCATCTTTAATCATCATTTGGATAATATCATCAACAAAAAATTTTGACTGCCAATTTAATATTTTTTTTGCTTTTGATGGATCTCCCTGGCTATAAGTTAAATCAGTTGGTCGAATTAAATTATTATCATATTCAATATAATTTTCATATCGAAGGTCAAAATAATCAAATGCTTTTTGTACAAATTCTTCCAATGTGATATTCTTACCAGTAGCAATAACAAAATCTTCCGGCTTATCGTTTTGAAGAATTAAATACATCGCTTCAACATATTCAGGTGCCCATCCCCAGTCTCTTTTAATTAAAATATTCCCCAGTTTTAGTTTTTCTCTTGAACCTCTAGCTATTTGGCAAACTGCCTCAATTATTTTTTTTGTAACAAATCTTTTGGGTCTTAACGGAGATTCGTGATTAAAAAGAATTCCAGAACTAGCAAAAAGGTTATATGCCTCACGATAATTTGACAACTGCCAGAACGCAGCAGATTTAGCTACAGCATAAGGGCTTCTCGGCCTGAAAGGTGTTTCTTCGTTTGCTGGTTTTCCATTAGTATCTCCGAAACATTCACTTGAACATGCATTATAAAACTTAATTGATAATTTATGAAAACGCAATACTTCTAAAATGTTCAAAGTTCCAATGCTTATACTTTCTAAAGTCTCTACAGGTTGTAGAAATGAAAGACCAACAGAAGTTTGGCCCGATAAATTGTATATTTCCGTTGGCTGCACTTGCAAAATTGTTTGCATTACACTTCTAAAATCAATAAGAGACATTGAATGAAGTATAACATTATCAAAAATTTTCAATTTCTTGAGTCCATAAAAATTGGAAAGGTCAGCATCCCTAGAGGTACCATGAACTTCATATCCCTTATCTAAAAGGTACTTGGCTAAATAAGATCCATCTTGTCCAGAAATTCCAATTATTAGAGCTTTATCCATAACGATTAATTAAATAAAATACTGTTTTAATACAAAATGAGGCAAATATGGATGTAAATGTAATACATTTTAAATTCTTTTAAGCAATTTTTATATGAATAAATTGGGGGAAAGAATAAGAATTCACTATTTTTTATTAAATCAAAAACTTTTATAATAGATTTGTTATTTTGAAGAATTAATCAATATCAATAAAATCGATCAATCTTTAATTTATTTTTATATTTTTTCATTTAGAAGAATAATATTTATAAGAATACACTATTTTTAAATAATTATGATTGAAAATATTAAGCCCTTAAGATATAAAATTCTATTTCTAGCAAGTTGGTTCCCAAATAGAACAAGTAGAGTTTTAGGAGTTTTTGTAAAAAAGAAAGCTATTGCAATTTCCCGGAAATGCGATGTAGCTGTACTTTATGTTTCTGCTGATCCTTCTATGAGAGACAAAAACTTTGATATCGATTGTCGTGTTGAAGACGAATTATTAATTGTAAGGGTATACTTTAAATATTTTTTCTCTGGAGTCTTAAAAAAGATTATTTATAATATTAGTTTCTTAATTGCTAATTATCTTGGATGGAAAAGGATTAAGAAAGAATGGGGAAATCCGGACTTAATACACGTTAATGTAATTGATAGATCTGGCTATATCGCATTTGTTTTAAAATACTTAAAAAAAATTAAATATGTTATAACTGAACATTCTACTCCGGATATAAATTATTTAAGAGGAATAACAAGCAAGACAAAGATTCCTCTAAAATTCCTTAAAAGCATTGTAATAAGAAACAGTGAATTCATGAATGTAGATTCCCAAGCCTCACTTGAATATTATAAAAAAGTTGGCTTCAAAGGAAATTTTGGCGTGATAAAAAACGTAGTGGAGATAAAACCTGAATTTCTTGTAAGTAAAAATAAAATTAAAAAAGATAACATTAAAAGAGCTGTCCACATTTCAATTCTAAATGAAAGGAAAAATGTAACCGATATTATTCATGCATTTAATCATATTTGTAATGAGTTGAATAGGAAAGATATAGAATTCCATTTAATAGGAGAAGGTGAGCAAAAGGATAAATTAGAATCTTTAGCCGAAGAATTTGGATTATTGAATAAAAATATATTTTTCCATGGTTTCGTTGATGAAAATAAAAAATTTGAAATCCTTACAAATTGTGATTTTCATATTCTAAATAGCGATGAAGAAGGTTTTTCTGTAGTTACTGCAGAATCAATTTTGTATGGTATACCTGTAATCGCAACCAAATGCGGCGGCCCAGAAGATTTTGTGCCAACGGAAGTTGGAATTTTAATAGAGAGACGAAATTTGCCTCAGCTAATAGATTCTATAATCTATATGGCAGACAATTCACAAAATTATGATCCCACTGTTCTTCAAGAATTTGGTAAAAAGAATTTTAGCCCAGATGTCATTTGCGAGGATACATATAAAGTTTATAAACTTGCAATTAAAAATTGGAGAGCGGGCAACACAAATTATATTACCAGTGTCGAACCCGATTGGATTGTTCTTGATGTTGGTAGTGGACATCAACCAAATAGAAGAGCTAATGTAATTCTAGATAAATTTATGGGAAAAACAATACACCGCACCAATCAAAAAGTAGAAGTTCCTGAAGATAAACAAATGATTATAGGTGACGCATTATTGATGCCATTCAGAGATAAGGAATTTGATTATTCAATTGCATCACATATTGGGGAACATATAGATGACCCAATACAATTTTGTTCTGAATTAAAAAGAGTAGCCAAAAAAGGATATATCGAAACCCCTGGTCCTCTTACTGAATTTTTTCTCCCATCTATTGCACATAAGTGGACAGTGACAAAGAGGGGAAGTACAATTTATTTCAAAAAAAATTCTAGAAAGAAACCATTCTCAAAATTATTTTATTCTGTATTTTATTTAAATAGGGATGGTTATGATTTTGAAACAATTAAAAGCAATAATGCTTTACTGAAGCTGAGTAATGTCTTGTTAAATAAAATTTGGGTATTTCTTCCTCTAACTTATATGAGAATAGTTTGGGATGGAAAATTATCTGCAAAAATTATTGGAGAATAATATTCTGGTTATGATACTTCCTTTACATTCCCATCTATCAAGGTATATTTTTTATTTGAAATCTCACAAAATCCTATCCCGTTTTCATCAAACTTCAATTTTTTCCCGGCTTCGCTAACCCAGCCAGCAATTTTACCAGGATTCCCAATTACTAGAGCATAATCCGGAACGTCTTTAGTAATTACTGCACCAGCTCCAATTATGCAATGTCTACCGATAGTATGTCCACAAATAATTGTTGCATTGGCTCCTATTGATGCTCCTTCTTTCACCAGGGTTTTAATATAATATTGAGAGCCGACTTGAGGATATTTACATTTCGGGTCTAAAATATTTGTAAAAACCATCGATGGTCCGCAGAAAACATAATCCTCCAATATTACACCTTCGTATATCGAAACGTTGTTCTGTATCTTGCAAAAGTCTCCGATTGTGACATTGTTAGCAACATTAATATTCTGACCAAATACACAATTTTTCCCAATCTTAGAATTTTTTTGAATATGGCTGAAATGCCAAATTTTGGTCCCTTCTCCGATTTCACAAGGCTCATCTACGTAAGATGATTCATGTACAAAATAATTTTTTTTATTCTCCATTTCATTTTATCCCTAAAATCTTCTTGGCAAAAGGATGTAATACAGTTTGTTTACTTGATACTTTTTCATTTCTAATTTTATAAACAAGTTCAACTGATGGGCGAGCTGTTTCTAACCCGAATCCTCTTCCAACTAATGTTTCACTGTAAACTTTCGTATGAAGATCTGTAAAACCTTCTGTAAACTCAATTTCTTCCTGATCAACTATTATAGATCGAAATGTAGTTTTACCATTCTTAGAAACTTCTTCGGGTAGATCATTCCGATCAGTAGATAGAAACCATTTTACATTTGCTCTTTCCAGTTCAATGTATCCAGACATTTTATCGGCTGAAGAATAATGGACTTCGATTCCTTCCATTTTACCGAAATACCACATCAACAAATCAAAGAAATGAATCCCGATATTTGTTGCTATGCCGCCGCTCTTGGGTTGATCACCTTTCCATGAAAATTTATACCATGGTCCGCGTGAAGTAACATAAGTCAGAGTTACATCATGCTTCTTCGATTTTATTTGCAGTAATTTATTTTTCAATTCAATAAGGGAAGGATGAACTCTCAATTGAAGAATCGTATAGACTTTACCGGCTGATTCATTTTCAAGCTCTTGAAGTGCATCAAGATTCCACGGATTAAGTACCAGTGGCTTTTCGCAAATTGCATTCGCACCTAATCGTAATGCTAATCTTATATGTGCATCGTGCAAATGATTAGGTGAACAAATACTAAGATAATTAATCTTCTCGTCTGAAGATGTCCTTCTTAATTTTTCCAAGTGTCTGTCGAATCTTTCAAACTCAGTGAAGAAGGCAGCATTTGGGAAAAATCTATCTATTATCCCCACTGAATCATGCGGATCCATTGCTGCAATCAATCTATTACCAGTATCTTTAATCGCTTGAAGATGTCTCGGTGCAATGTAACCGGCAATTCCTGTTATGCCAAAATTGTTCATAAATTTTATACACTTAATTTGAGGGTAACGTTTTTAATGATTTTGACTTTTTAAATTCGAACAAAACAATAATTATCAATCCAAGTAAAATAAGCGAACTTAAAATTAGAGCAAGATATTTACTTATGTAAAAACTCGTTGGTGCATAAACAAATTTCACTAAATGCTTGCCGTTCGGGACAACAATACCCATAAAACCATGATTGGTTTTATATATCTCCGTTTTATTTCCATCAATGTAGGCTTTCCAGCCGGTGGGGAGATATGTATCACCGAAAAACAGAAAATTGTTTCCGTTTGCGCTTGCATTGATTAGCACAGTTTCATCTTTATATTCCGAAATAGCTACTGAAGCAGTTGAATCAGGTGCATTTACATTCGGAATTGTTCCATCAATATATGCAATATTTTTAGGATCGAAAGAATTCGCCTTTATTTCATTTAAAACATTAATATCGGGTATAGATTCAACTTTATTAACAAAATACGCTCGAGGCAGAGCATTGTCGTTTTTATAAACAATCTCTTTATTTTTTTGATAGATAGGAACAAATCCAGGATAAGGGATTTGTTGATCAGAAACCACATATTCTACATTAAGCATTCTCCAAAGAGTTTGATTCACCGGACCTATTACATCCATCAAATCCTGATATGATCTAGGCTTAATTCCGGAATATCCGTA
>JAJYCM010000353.1 GCA_021778375.1 Bacteroidota bacterium | reverse complement strand
GGGCAGACAGAGATGACTTCGGCGAAGCAATGGCAGTATCCTTAGGGATTATTAATAAATATAAAAATGCATACGCGGCATTTTGGGGTATGCCAAAAGAATGTGCGGATAGAAAGCAAGCCGTTGTAGATGCCTATGGCGTATCAAACTCAACTGAAGCAATAAAAGACATTACCGGCGGGCTTCCTCGGGATGTTAATGTATTAGTATTATACCCTATGAATTTGGTCGCAGCAGATGAACGTTTTGGAAGCTGGATTACTCAATACGGATATGCTAATTATATTACTGACGAGAAACTTCTTGAATTAGCAAAAATTACTCCCGATGGAAAAATAGAAATGGGAGGAAGAAAGTTTTCTACTCTCGTTGCCTTATTCGAACCTGTTCCGCAGAAGGGAATAATAGATTTTATGGATAAACTAAGCAGTAAGGGAGGTAAGGTTATTTGGTTCGGACCTCCGCCATTAATTGACGGAAGCGGAAAAGAATGCTTAAGTAATTGGGAAAAGCTTTTCGGAGTTCGTTATAAACCTACACCATATCTAGGTCAAATAGCTCCGGGTGAAAAAATAGTTTTTAAGAACGATTTTAAAAATATCCCAGATCAATATATATTAAGCGATTTTCTTGTTGATCATATATATCCAATAAAACCTCAAGACGGTTCTGAGGTTCTTGCAACCATAAGCAAAAAAGCTGTCGGTACCAAGACGGGAAATGGTAACGGACAAACATATTTCTTCGGCTTCAGACCGAGAGATGATCAGTCCCAGAGCTTAGGATATGAAACGAAAACACTATTCGATATTCTTGATGATGCAGGGTCATATCCTTCTACAGGAACTTTCCCCGGTGTAAATGATAATACCGAATATATCTCCAGAACAAGCCCGTACTTAACAACAAGATTCCTTAACGGAACAACTATTATTGCAGCCCACTACAGAACACAGCCGGAAGACTGGTTTAACGGATTTTCAAGAAACGATTCCGCAGATGCAATTGCTTTAAAGGACAATCCTTTACCTCCCGATACTTTAAATTTGAAAAACTTTAAAGTTAACGGACATGATATAACATTTAAGGGAAGTCTGATTTGTGCTTTTAATGTAGCTACTGACGGTAATTTAATTTCGTTTGAGGGACACAATTGCAATAAGACGGAAATAGATAATAAATCGTATAATTTCGGGAAACAAAAATTCGCTACCGTAGTATGGACAAATGCATCACAAGAGGAATCTCAAAAATATGGGGCATATAAGAAGATTTTAATAAAAGGAAACGGGGCTATTACTTTGCCCGTAAATACAACAGGGCATAAAATAAATGCCGGGAAAATAAGAAAAGATAAAATGAACTCTATTGACTTGTCTGACTTAAAAGTGAATAAAACAGATATAACTTTTAGGGTAACTCCGGAAATATCGGGTAAATGGATATATCTCTATAATTAGTATATATATTACCTTTTGCAATATCATTCGCATAATAAATACTTGGGTAATAAGAAATGAACACCTGTGCAATACATAAATTTAATATCTTTATCTTTTTAATAATTACACTCTGTACTCTTAATGTAAATGCAAAAAAATCCCGCACTGTAGATAATAATAGTGCCAAAGACTCATCAAAAATATACAAAGGTATTTATTTAACCGGACTTGATTTTCCGATCGGACCTATAGGAGGGGGTGTTATTCGAATGAACGGAAAAGCAGAGCGCAGATGGTGGCAAATATTCAATAACTTTGAAGAGCGGGCCGGCTCCGGCATTGTACCAAATAGCTTTTTTGCGATCAGAACAAGTACGAAAAACAAGACTGTAGTAAAAGCTCTTCAAACTTCAACTGTAGGTCCTTTTTCCGCAATGGATAGTCTTGTCTTCCAAGGGGAATATCCGTTCGGACGGTATACTTTTTTTGATAAAAAAGTGCCGGTAAAAGTTACCCTTGAAGCGTACAATCCTTTAATTCCTATGGATTTAAAAAACTCTGCGATTCCTTGTGCTATCTTTAGTGTGAAAGTAAAGAACTCTTCAGCAAATGATGTAAATATAAGCCTGCTGGCAACGCAGGAAAATGCGGTCGGTTTTTCGGGTTATGATACAATTGCAGGTCCCAATCTTAGATATTGTAAAGGATTCGGCGAAAATAGAAATGAGATTGTTGTAAAACCGGGCATAACAAATCTTAAAATGACCGGTAAAGAAGGCAGTATGCAATTGTCTGTTTATTCACAAAATGTTAGTTACACTGCTTCATGGGATAATTTAAAATCTTTGTATGATGATTTTGCGGATGACGGTCGGTTAACTGAAGTAAAAACTGCCGTAAGTCCGGGATCTAAAATGACGATTGCCGGGGCGCTTTCGGCTGGTTTTTTACTTAAGCCTAACGAGGAAAAAGTAATCACCTTCGTATTAACCTGGTATTTCCCAAACGGCACTTTTGGTAAAAAAGGTAGTAAATGGTATTTCAAAAATGCCGGCAGTCAGTATGAAAACTGGTGGAAGGATGCAAGTGACGTAGGTAATTATGTAGCTAAAAATATTGCATATTTAGATTCAACTACCAGGCTCTATGACAAAACTATGTATTCGTCGAACATACCTCGATATGTGCTGGATCGAATAACGTCCAACATTTGTGTGTTAAAATCCCCGACGACCTTCTGGACCAAGAACGGATATTTCGGTATATGGGAAAGTACTTCGAATGATGAAGTTTGGGGCGGTAACTCTAAACATGTAATTCATTATGCCCAAGGCATTGCCCGTTTATATCCGGAACTGGCACGCAGACTTAGAATGCAGGATTTAAATACTATAACAGATAAAGGAATGCTTCCTGCGAGAGACGGCGGGACGAGAATGGCTTTGGACGGTCAGTTAGGGACAGTACTTGAAATGTACAGAGAGAATTTGTTATCGGACAACAGTGACTTTTTGACTGCGGCGTGGAAGCGAACTCAACTTGCAATGAATTATGT
>JAJYCM010000352.1 GCA_021778375.1 Bacteroidota bacterium | reverse complement strand
CGTTACCCTAATGCAATACTTTAATTATTATTTAACTAAATTAATTACTGACATTTCTAAATGGCTGAAACTACTGACATTTCTACTTTGCTAACACAACAAGGCAGGAGTAAGCAGCAATAAGCTGAGTCTTTTTCTTATCACTTCGCACTCTGACATTTTGTTATACCGAAATTCTTTTTCTTCCTATTTTTTCCCTAAATCCTCCTCCGCTCCACCAAACCACTATCATGCGTTAACAACCATCCAATTCTTATCTAAATCTTTTCGAAAAAAATCTGCCAAAGTGGCGCAAATTCATTCACGTATATTGATGTGAAAGGTAAGAGTATTTACCTGAACAAAAATATATTAGTGATGAAGCAACCAACTTAGATTTTCCTCACAATAAAAACTTTCTAAACATCCTTAAAGATTTTATTTACTAATTTGCCAATATTGCCTACTCCTACTGCCCCACGACCCTTTCACCTAGATTTAATATCAATTTTATATATTTTTGAGTTACAATAATCTTAAGTATGAGTAACAAAAATTATTCTCTAAACTAAATAGATTAAATTTATGAAAACTTATCATTTACTTTTTGGCGTTTTTATGTTTACAATCATTCTAACTGGTGCCGCTCTTTCACAGGAAAATCATAAGGGTGATTTTCTAACTCAATCTATGGATACTACGGTTAGTCCCGGTGTAGACTTTTTTAAGTATGCTACGGGGACATGGATGAAGAATAATCCTATCCCGGAATCGGAAAGGGCTTGGGGCATCGGAAATCTTGTCCAGGAGGAAACTTATTCAAGGTTAAGGAAAATTTTAGAGCAGGCTAAATTATCTGCTGCAGTCAAAGGAACCAATGAGCAGAAGTTAGGCGATTTTTATTTTACGGGAATGGATTCTGCCGGAATAGAAAGTGAAGGGATTAAACCTTTAACGCCTGAGTTAGATAAAATAAATTCTATCAAAAATAAAAATGAGCTATTCAGTGTTGTCGCTCTTCTTCAAAAAGAAGGGGTTAACGCTATGTTCGGTTTATCCGTAAATCAGGATGACAAGAATAGCGGTGTCTGGGCTTTGTATATGACTCAAGGCGGTCTTGGTCTTCCTAATAGAGAATATTATTTCAGAAATGATTCAAGAACTGAAAATATTAGGGCCGAATATAAAAAGCATATCGCAAAGATGTTTGAGTTATTAGGCGATAATAGCAGCGAAGCCGTTAAGGATGCAAATGATGTTTTTGGTATAGAAATTTTTCTTGCCGACTCTTCAAGAAAGTTGGAGGATTTGCGTGATCCGTATTCGAACTATAATAAGATGACTGTCGCAGGGCTTGAATCGATTGCACCTTCAGTTAAATGGACTGAAGTTTTAAGTAAAGCAGGCGCAAAGCTGCCGGATTCGCTTGTCGTCGGTCAACCGGAATTTTATAAGGCTTTAAGCTCTGCAATTGATAAATTCAGCATAGGTCAATGGAAGGCGTATTTAAGGTGGCATTTAATAAATGCGTTTGCCGATAGGTTAAGCAGTCCGTTTGAAAAGGAAAATTTCCATTTTAAAGGTACGGTTATGGCAGGAGTGAAGGAGGAAAGACCGAGATGGAAACGGGTTCAGGACGCTGTTGAAGGCGCTATGGGTGAATTGTTAGGACAAATTTATGTGAAGGACTATTATTCTGCTGCAACAAAAGCACGGTACGTTAAGCTTGTAAATAATATGGTTGACGCATTTGCCGAAAGGATAAAGAAGCTTGATTGGATGAGCGATGCGACTAAAGAGAAAGCGTTGTACAAGTTGAGCAAGATGACGAAAAAAGTCGGATATCCCGATAAGTGGAAAGACTTTTCAAAATTGGTTGTCGATAGAAGTTCGTATGTAAGGAATACGATAAATGCAAATATATTTTGGTTTAACCGTTCTGTTGATAGAATCGGGACGGAGGTAGATAGGAGTGAATGGGATATGACACCGCAGACTTATAATGCTTATTATAATCCGTCAAATAATGAGATAGTTCTGCCGGCAGCAATGTTTATAGTACCGGGAGTGCCGGACTCACTTCTTGATGATGCAGTGATTTACTCTTATGCGGGAGCGTCAACTATCGGACATGAAATGACGCATGGATTTGATGATCAAGGAAGGCAGTATGATGCTAAGGGAAATTTATCTAACTGGTGGACAAATGAGGATGTAAAAAAGTTTAATGAAAGAACTAAACTTATGGTTGAACAGTTTGATAATTACGTGGTACTCGACAGTATGCACATTAACGGTAAAGCTACATTAGGGGAAAATATTGCGGATCTCGGCGGTAATGTAATAGGTTATGATGCTTTCATGAAAACAGAACAGTTTAAGGAAGGGGAAAAAATAAACGGGCTTACTCCTTCTCAAAGATTCTGGCTTGGATATGCTTATTCGTGGTTAGGACATGCAAGACCTGAAGCTATTGCTCAGCAGGTGTTGACTGATGTTCATTCTCCGAATTTTCTGAGGGTGAATGGTCCTTTAAGTGATATAGCGGCTTTTTATAAAGCGTTCAATATTAAGAAGGGAGAGCCGATGTGGAGGGAGAAGAATAAGAGAGTTAAGATTTGGTGAAAGTAAATTTATCCGCTTTAACTTCGAGGTTTTCCTAAGCCTCGAAGTTTTTTCAGTGTGATAACGTCTCACCTTTCAATTTCATTCCGGTACGTGAACTAAAAAATATTCTTTGGCGGATTTCCCGATTGATTTTGCTTCGGATATCGACATGTGCATGCCGTCCGGAGTAGCATCTTCATGCCCGGCTTCAATAATTGCAAGATCTGAGCCCTTTGCCATCTTCACTAGTTCTTCACAATATGCAGTATCACCACCATAACAAATTTTCAATTTGTTAAATGTAAATTTGAATCCAAGCGCCGGGACTTGTCTTGTAGTTTTTCCGTCATGTAAATATTCTTTATGTATTACTGGGAATGGATGTATTGTTATGCCTTTGCTTTTAACTGTTTTAGTGTTG
>JAJYCM010000351.1 GCA_021778375.1 Bacteroidota bacterium | reverse complement strand
TCAAGCGAACCTACCAACGCATCTAAATATATTCCGTTAGACTTTACTTGAGCAAAAGCGCCGATTGGCACCTGGCAGCCGCCTTCCAGCGTTCTTAAAAGAGAACGCTCCGCTAGCACGGCTAAATAAGTCGCTTCGTCGTGAATCGATTTCAAAACATCATTTACAAAATTATTCTCTTCGCGGATTTCTATTCCAAGCGCACCCTGTCCTACTGCGGGTAATATTTCGTCTGTGGTGATAATTGAAGATATGTACTTGCTTAGCTTTAACCTCTCAACACCGGCGCGCGCAAGGATAATACCATCCCAATTCGATTTCAAAAACTTTTCGATCCTTGTAGGAACATTTCCGCGAAGCTCCGTAATTATAATATCCGGACGAAGATGCATTAGCTGAGTTTTCCTTCGCAGCGAGCCGGTTGCAACTACTGCATTCTCTTTTAATGATTGCAGTGTGATGCCTTTTTTCTTTGCAATCAGAACATCCTCAACCGCGTGGCGTTTTGAAACTGCCGCAAGTTTTAGTCCTTCAGGAATCTGTGTTTGCAAGTCTTTTAGACTGTGAACAGCGAGATCAATTTGACCGCTTAAAAGAGCAGCTTCAAGCTCTTTTGTAAATAAACTTTTATCGCCGATTTTTGAAAGCGCAACGTTAAGAATTTTGTCTCCGGTAGTCTTAATAATTTTAATTTCAACAGAGATTTTTTTGTTGTATTTCTCTAACTCTCTTTTAACAAAATTTGCCTGCCAGAGCGCTAATTCGCTTCCGCGGGAACCGATGATAATCTTATTTTTCACGTTGGTCTTCCTTTTCATCATCCTTAATCATTCCAAATAATTCCCGGACTATACTGACTTTCTGAGCAGCTTCGTCAGAGTTTGCACCGCTTTCGGTATATTTCTTTAATTCAACTGTTGGATGATGAAGAATTTTATTTATGATTCTTTTTGTGATTATTTCTAATTTTTCCTGATCTTCGGAAGAAAATTTGTTCTTGTTTTTCTCGACTTCTTCAAGCCGGATGGATTCAAAATAATCTCGAAGATTTTTTATAGTGGGTGCAACTTCAAGAGAGTTAAACCAGCTTAAAAAGGAATTCAATTCTTCTTCAATTATTTTTTCAACCTTAGGGATTTCCTCTTTTCTCTTGGTAAGATTTTGCTGAACAATAATGTTGAGCGAATCAATATCATTGTAAAAAACATAATCAATATTTTTTGTCTCAGGATCAATGTCCCGCGGAATTGCAATATCCATCAACACAAGTGCATTGTAATTTCGTTTTTTCATTGCGGCTTGAACATCAGCTTTAGTTAAAATTAAGCTGTCGGAACTAGTTGCACTTAGTACAATGTCAAACTCATGCAGCGAATCTTTGAAATTTTCGAAAGGTAAAATTTTAGCCGATAGATTTTCGGCAAGTTTCCCGGCGCGTTCATACGTCCTGTTTGTAAGTGTCAGATTGCCTATACCTCTTTCTCTTAGATGTTTGGCTGCAATTTCGCCTGTCTCACCGGCGCCAATAACCAGAGCGGATTTCTTACTTAAGTTAGAGAATATTTTTTCAATCAATTGAACTGCAGCGTAGCTGACCGTAACGGCGCCTTCGCTGATGCCTGTCTCGGAAATTGCGCGCCTTCCTGCTTTAACAGTTGAATCAAAAATCCTCTTCATTAAAAAGCCGGTGAAGTTCAGATCTTCTGCTGCCTGAAATGAATCTTTTACTTGTTTGAAGATTTGGTTATCGCCGATTAGAAGTGAATCGATTCCGGTCGCAACACTAAATAAATGCTTTATTGCATTAGCGGAAGAGAAATATTGAAAATGTTCCGGCTTTAAGCCTGTGACTGATTTGAAGTTGAGTAGAGCATTTTGAATTTCTTGATGACTTAAATTTTGATTGGCGGGAATTCCATAAATTTCCGTCCTGTTGCATGTAGTAACAATCAGTCCCTCGCTGAATAGAGAATTCTTAATGCTATGAGTAAGATTTTTAATCTCTTCGTTGTTTAAGTAAACTGCTTCTCTTACTTCAACCGGCGCAGTATTATGGTTTATGGAAATCGCTATTATGTTCATTTTATTTTAATAAAAAGAATGAAAACTTTGAGCTAAAAAATTCGACATAATTGTAGAGAGAATTGCGATTACAAAGCCGAGTATTGAGAAAATTACTACTTTTTTACCCTGCCATTTTCCGACGACTTTACTTAATATGCCAAGACCATACAAAAGCCAAACCAAGAAAGTACCGATTAATTTCGGATCCATGTATGAAAATTTTGGAAATGCTTTCGGCAGCCAGATAATCCCGATAAAGATGGCAATTGACAAAAGGAAAAATCCTATGATAGCCGAAATAAAACTTAACCTTTCCAAAACTTCCAGACTTGGAAGCCGGTCGAATATTAAACCGAATTTGTTTAGTTTAATTTGTTTGTAAAGTATAAGGTAAAGAAATCCGTAAACGCAAGAAATCGCAAAAGCGGAATAACCGGTGAGCGCGCTAAATACATGAACACCTAGCAGATGGTTACGTAAGACTTCTTTTACCTGAAAAACGTCCGTTATAAAAGAAGTCGAAATTAACTGAAAGAAAATGGAGATGATTATAATAAAAGGTCCGGTTCCACGAATATCTGTAACAAGTTCTAAAATATAATAAGAGAATCCGACAGCGAAAGCTAGTACAGTAAAGATTTCAAAAACATTTGTGATAGGCGGATGATCAAAATAAATGGTTCTAAAAAGCAGATAGCAAAAATGGATTAATAAAGTTAAAAATAAGAATAACCGTTTTGAGTTTACAAACTTTTTTCCCGCTTTCATAAAATCGTAAAAGTAGAACCCAAAGGTAATAAGATAAAATACCGGAAGAAGTAGATTTAACGAATCTATAATTGCTTTCATAAGAAACCTTTAATAACTATCAGTAGTAAAAGTAAATATATTTCAATTATTAAACAATATATAAATGACTAACCGGTCGGTCAAAAAGCAGGAGCAATTTTC
>JAJYCM010000350.1 GCA_021778375.1 Bacteroidota bacterium | reverse complement strand
GAGCATTGAGAACAAAAAATACTAAATATCCATTCTTAAAAGGAAACAGATATACATGTTTATCGTCTTAACCTTGTACCATTACCCCGCCGGGGTAAAAGCAAAAATCTATACTATCAAATATGAAGGTAAGGTTATTTCAGAATTTCAATCCTTTATTGTTAAATTTCAAGACGATAATTCTGAATTACTCGATGAAATATTGTTAAGAATTCAATACATTTCTAAACGTGATGGTATTCAAGATTCTTTTTTTCGTCGCGAATGTTCTGAATCTCACAATGTTTTTCGTTTATTAGAAACTAAAGAACTTAGAATTTATTGTCTTATGTTTTCCAATATTGCATTATTATTTGGTTGTGGTGGTATTAAAAACAGAAACACACGTACGCTTTCTCAAAATCCTCATCTCGATAAAGAAGTTAAAAAGTTAATTAAGATTGAAGATGCAATCAATCTTAAAATAAATTCAGGTGATTTAAAAATTACCGATAACGGGCTTGAAGGTAATTTAGAAAATATAGAATTATAAAATCTTACATCAATATGAAAATAAAAATGATCAGGAATTCTTCAATGAATTCTTAAGTTCTATTCGTGTAAAAGTTAAGAATTTTGTACGCATCTCTACAGATATTGCCACCCAAATAAATTATTACCTTAATCAAAAAAATCTTAATCAACGCGATCTTGCAGTGAAACTAGGTAAAAAAGAATCTGAAATAAGTAAATGGTTAAGTGGTAACCATAATTTTACTATTAAGGCAATTGCAAATATTGAAGAAGCTATTGGAGAAGAAATAATTAGTGTCCCTCTTTTCGCAAAAAAGGAAATAAAACTAATTCATATTCAGTCTTATTCAGAAAAATTAGCTTTTAGTATGCCTGATGCCCCATTCTTAACATTTTCAGATTCTACAGTAAAGTATAATTTAGATAACCAGATTCAAATTAATCCTAAATCTTTTTCTTATGATAATGGAACAACAATTAGTTAATAATAATATTCAAATGACTTTCGCAATTGTAGGTATTCAAATACTTAATTTAAGCATTAAGAATTCACCCGAATACTTCCTATTACCTGCTAACAATAATTATGCTTTTGAAATTAAAGCCGGTGTACTGGTTGATCCTTTGAACCAAGTTATCGGGATAGATTTTTTTATTCAACTTTTTTCTTCTCCGGAAAAAATCGATAATGTATTTGGACTTACGGTGAGAATGTCCTACAAAATATTAAACTTTGAAAATGTTGTAATTCGAGATGGCTCAAAAATCTCTGTTCAAGACTCGGCGCTACATCATTTGCTTGCTTTAACAGTTTCAACTACACGCGGAATTTTATTCGAAAAAGTACAGGGTACTTTCCTTTCACGAATTATCCTTCCTCCTATTGATGTTACAACCCTAACAAAAACTGAAAACCAAATACCACAAACAAGCCCTTCCGTATAAATGATATAGAAATAACTGTAAATATGTAAAAAACCAGATTATTCCTCAGTCTCAGGTTCACATTATTCCTCACCTTAAACGCAAATTGTCAAAGGCCACGAAAACCAGCCACAAAAATGAAAAAAGGGCAAAGCAAAACCTACCAGCCCAGGGCCATGAAAATCTGCCACCTGTGATTGTAAATATTTTTAATTAAAACTGTCATATTATGCCGCTCTTATTTTCAAACAATATGGGCAATTAAAGAATATGGCAAACAGAAGGAAAACAATCGTGGACATAATAGAAATAATTCGCCGCTGGCAATCCGGTCAGTCAATCAGAGCAATAAAAGCAGATTATGGATATTAACATTGACAATTTGCCGGCAAATGGTAATATTATAGATGATTTTTGGGAACAGAGTCAATTTTAGCTTGTCTACCGGAAGGCATATTAGAATTATTATTATGAAATTGTTTATTAAAAATATCGTTCAAGACACTTACACTAACGCTTCTGGTTTTGCGTTATTAACTACATTACAAAATTCTTTGAGAAATAATCAGAAAGTTACTTTGTCTTTCAAAGATGCAACCCCGCCCTCTACTTCATTTCTTAATTCTTCAATTGGCGAGCTCTTAGATCAATATGGCTTTGCAAAATTTAAGAACCTAGTAAAATTTGTTGATCTAACTGCAACTCAGGCACAAGTATTAAAAAATTATTTTCTCTCTTGCGACTATAAGAATTAACTATTCATTTTTTTACCTTTCCAATCAAGACAAAAGAATATTAGATAAATTCCTTCCTCACTTCTACAGTGCATTAAATTCTCCTTTCCCATTTCTTTCCCCTCAAAAAAAACATCCATGCAAAAATTACAAAAAATATTTTCCTCCGTATCCCATTTTATCAAACTGTGCCTCTCCGACAACAAAGGCAACCCCAGCTCCACCAGGATCATAATGTTAATAATCGTCCTTTGGTTCATCGCAGACTGGCTAATGGAATTCCATTCGAAAGGCATATACACCCTAACTTGGGAAAAACTCACCCTTCTCACATCCGCCTTCGGCCTAAAAGCCATCCAAAAATTCCCCGAATCCTCCAGTAGTACTTCCCCAAACGGACTTTAAATAAATCGCGTTAATAAATTTTACGAAATAGAGCGCCTACCGGTCAGGCAGGTTCATTACATAATATTGTTATTGTTCAAATAACAAAGTGCACAATCTGTGGAAAGATCTTTGAAGAATCAGATCCGGATGAAATTATTAGTTACTGATAGCCATACGTAATAAAATTATTAATAAAATCATTAAAGATCATAAACAAAATTCATAAATTCCAGAATGCAAAAAGTTCAAAGTCAAATAAAAACAACACTAAGTTATCATATGAATACATCTTTAAGTTTTAGTGGTATGGCAGCCCAGAATTTTCTTAATGATGCATTCAATAATTATATTCCTGTTTGGACAATGGAGTCCATACAAACTCCATACATTTACACTAATAATCATCGGGATTCTCAAACACTCACAAAACAAAAAACCTCCAAAATGATTCATTTTGAAGGTTTTCATGTG
>JAJYCM010000349.1 GCA_021778375.1 Bacteroidota bacterium | reverse complement strand
TGAATATGCCGTGCAAGTGTTGGATGTTGAGAACATTGTTGTATGCGGGCATTCAAATTGCGGCGGCTGCGCTTCGCTTTATATTCCTGATAATGATTTAGAGAAAATTCCTCACACAAAGAAGTGGCTTGAACTAGCGCGTCCAGTGAAGGAGAAAGTAATGAGTCAAATCCCTAGTAAAGATGATCCTGCAAGGGAATGGCTGACAGAACAGCTAAATGTTATCGAGCAATTGAAACATCTTTATTCATACCCGTTCATAAGTAAAAGGCTTGAAGAGAATAAAATCAATATATACGGCTGGTATTATCTAATCGAAAGCGGTGAGATTTTTAATTATAATGATGACAGACACTCATTTGAGTTGATAAAATAAATTTAGAAGTCAAGAAAGTTTTGATGTTTCAAAAGAAGTACACATTAAAAAGAACAGGCGACTCAAATTCGTTAATATCAAAAAATGTTGATGAAAGCCGGTTTGTAATAAATTATAGAACTGATCTTAACCCTGCACAATTTGAAGCGGCGTCGGCAGTAGAAGGAGCATATTTAATAATTGCAGGCGCAGGCACGGGGAAAACCAGAACACTCGTTTACCGTGTCGCCAGGTTAGTAGAGCTTGGTTATGATCCAAAATCAATTCTGCTTTTAACTTTTACAAGAAAAGCTGCAAACGAGATGATGAACAGAGCATCGCTTCTATTAGACAACAGATGTTCAAAAGTAAATGGCGGAACTTTTCATTCATTTGCAAATTTAACTTTGAGGAAATATGCAAAAGCCTGCGGTCTAAATTCCTCATTTACAATTCTTGACCAAAGCGACACTGCCGATGTTGTTAACTTAATTAGATCCCAAGCAGGTTTTATATCAAAAGAAAAAAGATTTCCGAACAAACAGACATTGGTAAAAGTATTCAGTTTTAGCGTAAATACAGGCAAGCCAATAGATGAAATTATTTCAGAAGATTACCCACACTTTAAGGATTACATCGACAAAATTTTAGAAATCCAAAATATTTTTACGGGCTACAAACAAAAGAATAATATACTGGATTATGATGATTTACTTATTTACTTAAGAAGATTTTTATTGGATCTTAGCCCCGGAGCAAAATCTATTTTATCCTCAATAAAGTTTGTAATGGTTGATGAGTACCAGGACACCAACAAACTTCAAGCGGAAATTGTGCAAGGTTTAACGAAGTTAAATAATAATATAATGGTAGTCGGAGATGATTCACAGTCAATCTATTCCTTCCGTGGCGCGAATTTTAAAAACATTATGGAATTCCCGAAACTTTTTAAGGATGTAAAGATCATAAAACTTGAAGAAAATTATCGGAGCGTACAACCTATTCTCAATTTCACAAATCAAATTATAGGGGGCGCAGTTGAGAAATATGAGAAGAAGCTTTTTACAAAGAAAACAGGCGGGGAGCTTCCAAACATAATAGCGGCATCAAAGGAAAATTTGCAGTCAAAATACATTGTTGAAAAGATTCTTGAATTGAGGGAGGAAGGAATCCCACTTAAGGGAATAGCCGTTCTTTTCCGCTCTTCATTTTTTTCTTTTGATCTTGAAATTGAATTGAGCAAAGCTAACATTCCTTTTCAAAAATTCGGAGGCATGAAGTTCATTGAAACCGCGCATATAAAAGATGTACTTGCATTTTTAAGAATTGCGGCAAATCCTAAGGATGTAGTTAGCTGGTATAGAGTACTTTTGCTTCATGAAGGCATCGGTCCGAGAACAGCACAGAAAATTTTAGATGAACTAGCTGCTTCACAAATAACAATAAAGACAGATCCTTCATCCGTCAATTCCTCAAGGCACAATGGGAAAATTACAAAACTATTTCAATTACTTTATAAGATTCATACCGATCAGTCACTTCCCCCGGAAAAATTGCAATTAGTATTGGATTATTACCATCCGCTTTTTAAGGATAAGTATGATGACTTTAACAAACGGAATAAGGACCTTGAAATATTCCAAAACATAGCTGAGAAATACAAATCACTCGATAGCTTGCTTTCGGACATGGCTATCGAGCCAATTATCGATAGCGTCGTTGATATTGGCGGCGAAGACAAAGAGGACGAGTTTGTGACACTATCGACCATACATTCCGCAAAAGGTTTGGAGTGGCATTCGGTTTTTATTATTCATGCGATTGAAGGATTCTTCCCATCAAGCAGGTCTGCAGAAAAATTAGAAACCCTAGAAGAAGAAAGACGTTTGATGTACGTTGCCGCTACACGCGCGAAACAAAATCTTTTCATAACTTATCCTATGAATATATACGATCGCGAATCCGGGACTACGCTTTCCAAACCGTCCCGTTTTATTTCTGAAATGAACTCAGACTTAGCCGAAGGTTGGCTTTTAGAGGAAGATTTCTAAAATTATTTATGGAAATATTACAAATAATTTTATTTTCTGCGGCATTGCTTTTGGTCTTATACAACCTAATCGTTTTTTTAGGATTAAACAGGACTAGAAATACCGACAGCAGTCAATCCGGAGAAATTAATTTTTCCATTATAATTGCTGCCAAAAATGAAGAGAAGAATATTCCTCAACTGATCTCTGCGTTAAAACAGATAGAATATAAAACCGATAATTTTGAAGTAATAATAATTGATGACAATTCTACCGATAATACTTTTGGGGTATGTTCCGAATTAATCGCAGGCATGAACAATTATCATACTTACCGCATATCAAATAAAATGTTTCCGGGTAAAAAAGGCGCTTTAAATTTCGGGATTGCAAAAGCTAAATATTCTTTCATATTGATTACAGATGCCGACTGCAGACCATCGCCCGGATGGCTGAAAGATTTTTCCAATTTGTTTCATAAAGGATATGATTTCATTTTCGGCAAAGCTCCTTTTGAAGCAGAAGAGAATATAGTTAATAAAATTTCTTGTTTTGAAAATTTGAGAAGCTCAATTTTAACATTTTCTTTTGCAAATATTGGCTTCCCATATTCAGCAACAGCGAGAAACTTTGGTTTTAAAAAATCA
>JAJYCM010000348.1 GCA_021778375.1 Bacteroidota bacterium | reverse complement strand
ATTTTCTAAGAATTCCTTTACAATATTGGAGTAGCGTTCGTATTCCTTCCCATGCCCGTGAAGGTAAATTCCGTGCGGGCATAAACGAAAAGCCGTTCTAATCGGCATACCGGATTGCAGACCAAACTTACGGGCTTCATAACTGCATGCCGCAACTACTCCCCTTCCGTGAGGATCGCCGCCGACAATTACCTGTTTACCTTCCAATGAAGGATTGAGAACTCGTTCAACCGAAACGAAGAAGGCATCCATATCAAGATGAAAAATCGTTTTCATTGTAAAAACTGTAAATTTCTATTGATTTAGCTATTGAAAATGGTTTTTTTATTCTATATTATAGTAAACAAATGTTTACCTAAATATGGAAAAAACTATAAACATAAGCAAGACGATTTTCCCGGATATATCTGTTTACAAACTGCATAGAACCTCCGGTATTGCCCGTATATTTGATGCAATCCCCAAAATAATCAGGGAAACCGGTTTTAACATATTTGAGTATGATAAGGTTTTTTCTGATGAAGCTACAAAGGAACTGATACGGGAAGGCAACACAATAGGCTGTTTTTATATTGAAAGCCCCGGAATGAGGTCGCTTCTTAAAAGAACGCACTGCGATAATTTTGAATTACTCACAGCTGTATCTTCTGTAATCCGCCCGGGTGTTGCAGAAAGCGGTATGATGAAGGAATTTATTGAACGTCACAAAGATCCGAAGCGAAGAAAATATCTGCTGCCGGAAATGGAAAAATATCTTGGCGAGACTTATGGGGTCATGATTTATCAGGAAGACGTTATAAAAGTTGCACATCATATCGTCGGTTTAACCCTTGAAGAGGCTGATCTACTTCGAAGGGCAATGAGCGGAAAGATGCGTTCACATAAGGCGATGGAACTGATCGTCGATAAATTTTTTGTCTGTTGTAAGGCTAAAGGTTATTCAGATGAGGTCTCACAAAAACTTTGGAAGCAAATAGAATCGTTTGCCGGTTATGCCTTTTGCAAAGCACATAGCGCATCATTCGCCGTCTTTTCGTTTCAAGTGGCATATCTTAAAGCCCATTATCCGGCGGAGTTTCTTGCGGGAGTTTTATCTAACAGCGGCGGCTATTATTCTTCTGCAGTTTATATAAGTGAGTGCCGAAGGTTAGGCATTAAGGCGCTCCTACCTTCCGTTAACGAAAGCGATTATGAATATCGCGGAAATGATAATACGGTAAGAATCGGCTTTATGGCAATTAAAAATTTTGAGCGGGATTCTTCAGACATAATCATAAAAGCAAGAACAAAAAAGGGAATATTCATTTCACTTAAGGATTTTCTTCAAAGAACAAATCTAAGCTTTATACAAACTGAGATACTTGTTAAGTGCGGCGCTATGGACTGCTTCAATGAAACAAGACCGACTTTACTTAGGCATTTGGATATTTATTTTAACGGCAAGAAATTAAACGATAGTGTGAACGGAAATCTTTTTGCTAATGAGCAGACAAAGCTTGAACAAGAGGCAACAACAAACACGCAATTCAGTGTCGAAGAAATATGCGCCAATGAATATGAGGCATTCGGATACATGGTTACAAAGCATCCGCTTGAATTATTTGAGAATGAAATCAACACAGCTAATGTGATCAACTCATCGGATATGCAAAATTACCACAACCGGAGAGTAAAGATGATAGGCTGGTATATGGCGTCGAAGAGAATTCAAACAAGCAAAGGAGAGGTAATGAAATTTCTTTCGCTCGAAGATTTAACCGGAACTTTTGAAGCTGTGCTGTTTCCTAAAACATATCAAGTTTACGCCGAACAAACTTTATCAATGGGGCCATACTTAGTCGAGGGCAGGGTCGATGTAGAAAACGGAGGTAATATTATCGTGGAAAGACTTGCTGTGCTTGCAGCCGAAAAAGCGAAATCAATTACACAAAAAGATAGAACATCTACCGGCTTCTTCGGAGATTCGGAAAAGCCGGCTAACTATGACGAGGCGCTCCTCGTGAGTTCACTTGACAATGAAAAGTTAGTTAGTGCTTATCTTGCTTAAGCGCGGGTAAGCAATTAGAGTAGTTTCAGGCACTTTGACGCCGGTTTGTCCTTTAAGAAAATTGATTAACTCAAGCGCATTCACAACGGCATTACCATTAGGATGGTTGTTGAAATAAATGAATATCTTTTTATCTTTTTTCATCGCGTCTTTTATCTTTAGCCCTAACTCAACAATTTCGCCGGGAGTATAAAGATAATTATATCGAGCGCTTTGTTGTTCATAGCTTTGGCCTTTATTAAAATTATTGATCGACTCTAACCAAGCATCTTTATTCCTGCCGTGTAATCTTACATATGAGCCTGTTTGTCCCTCTAATAGACTTTCTCCGGGCTGTAAAGTGTTAAACCCAATTGCCTCACCTATATCAGGCTGGTCAATCGTGCATAGAGTGGTTCTATTTTTACTTATAAAATTAAAGAATCTTTCAATGAACCATGATTTATGTCTTACCTCAATAGACTTATCATATTCTGAAAATATTTCCACCAAAGTCTTTATATGGTCTGCATTCTCCTTATTCAATACAAACGAATAAGGAAATTGGATTAGCAATCCGCCGAATCTTTCGGCTTTGGTAAGTTTTTCGAGATTGATTTTTACGGCTTTGATGTTTTCATTAGAATATTTTCGTATATGAGTAAAGTTTTGGTGAAGTTTAATTGTGAAAAGAAAATTCTCTTTATCTTCAACCTTATTAATCCAGCCCTCAACAACTGACGGGTTGATATAAGTGTAGTATGTCGAATTAACTTCAACCGCATTGAAGTACTCAGAATAATATTCAAGCCAATCAAAAGTTTTGGATTGTGTCTTAGGATAGAAAGTCCCTACCCAATCTTTATAAGACCAGCCGGATGTTCCGATTTTTAGATCGTTCATAGAAAATCAAATCTAAATAATTCTTTCAAGGGGCACTTGAAAGAGTCTAATTTTATCATCGTTTCTGACGGCAGCATTATTCATGACAGTAATATTGTCGGTC
>JAJYCM010000347.1 GCA_021778375.1 Bacteroidota bacterium | reverse complement strand
AACTAAATCAGCTATAACTGCCGGGTTTCGAGGATCATCTTCCGGAATTCCTGCTTCAACCTTGCCAACTAAATCAGCACCTACATCTGCTGCCTTTGTGTAAATTCCACCACCAAGCTGCGCAAACAATGCAACAAAGCTAGCACCAAATCCATATCCTACAATCATTAAAGGAATTTTTGCTACATCGTGTGTTACTCCCGAAACATCCACAAGCGTAAATAATCCTGCAACGCCAAGTAAACTCATTGCAACCACAAAAAATCCTGAAACTGCTCCGCCTCGCAATGCGGTCTGTAATGCTCCGTTCATACCTTTCATTGCTGCCGATGCAGTTCTGATGTTTGATCTAATAGCCACCCACATTCCCATATATCCGGCGGCAACAGAGCAAAGCGCACCAAATATAAAGGAAATGGTTGTCCATAAAGCAAGCTGACTTGGACTGGCTGGATCGTTCGCAGTAGGTGTTCTGAAAATGGCATACATGATATAAATGAAAGCTGCTAACGCAATGGCCATATAAAGGATGGTTTTATTTTGTCGACGCAGAAATGCTTCAGCTCCCTCTTTAATAGCATTCGAGATTTCCTGCATTTTTTCGCTTCCCGTATCGCGCTTAAGAACATCTCTAATAAGATAAACAGCAAACAATAGCCCAATAATACTAATGGCAAATATTAACTGAAGTTCCATCGATCACCTCTATTTTAGTTTGAATTAGATATTTATGAAATTATTTCTATAATATACTGCATCTGTTTAATCAATGTTATAAGTAACAAGGAAATTTTTTGTAGGCAATTTTTTTAGTTCAACCATAATAATCATAATAAAGCAGTAAACAATTATCCCTTAGAGTTTTAAATTTGTCGTGCTAAACATAATAACCAGTTCTTATTCCGCCAAATTATTTTTTCTACAATATTTTTATGTCTGGAACAAAATTCGACGGGTAGAAATAATTGTTGTGCAAAAAATCAACTATAAAAATTTGTAAACTAAACTATGAAATGATATTTAGTTAAATTTTTTCTATCGAAGCAAAGGACAATTTTGACTCTCTATAACATTATTATTTAAAAACCGATCAGCCAAATGTTGGAGGTCTATTTTACTGAGGGCAATTTTCGTGTTGCAAGAACTTCTTTCAATGAAAAAAGAAAAGCCGGAATTGCAACTGAGATCATGAAAAGCGCAATAAGCGTATATCCCGGATCAATCGGCAAGTAATGAACTAAACCCATAAGTGTAGCAATTCCCGCAACTCCGAAAAGAATTCCTCCGAAGAACAATGTCCTTCCGCCAGTCTGTGAGCCGATCCGTTTAATTTCTTGTTCAGTAAGCACATGGATCCATCTTAGAGATGCACCAAATACCCCGCCGACAATTACCAGCATGATCATAGTGCCGAGCCCGAAGACAAGTCCGGGTAAAAATCCGAGCCATGGACTTGGCATGGCAGGAGCAGCAACGGTGTTGACAAAAATTGAGAATCCACCGAAACCAAAACCAGCTATGAATCCGTGAATGATTGTCCAATGTACAGGAGGTACCGTTACCTCAGCCGACTTTTCTGTATGGTGCTTAGTGAGTACTTGACTCGTTCTCTCAATTTCTCCTGCATTATCATGGTGATGGCCTAATAAGTGAATGTGAAGATAACGATTCTTGCGAAGAACAATTCCACCGGCAATGGACATTGCAATCCCAACAATAATGTAAACAATACCATTTACAGTTGGTTTGAGCAAAAATGGAGCTAATGCCAAGTAGGCAAGTTCTGAAACAATAGCACGCTGCAATGTGAAGGCGGCTGAAAAGTACAATCCTGCTTTCATTCCCTCTTTGCCGCTTGCACCGCCAATAGCGTAACTAAATGTAATTGGCCATGTGTGTTCGTCCGGAAGAATCCCGTGCAGCAATCCAAAAAGTAGTGAATAAATTAATGCGATAAACGATGTCATTCTAAAACTTTCTTTTTATATGTGGTAGCAACCTAACATTCTTTCAAGATTCTCTTCTTGTGTAAACTCTTCTTCATTTTACTGATTCAAGTACTTCGAATCAAATAGACCACAAGAAAAATCCCGACTGAAAGAACAGTCAATGTAAGCAGCATGTCAAGTATTGATGATGGTTGATATGTATCCTCATCTATTTGTTTTTCAATATTCTTATACTTGATAAATGAAAACACTCCCATCAAAGCACCAAGCCCGACAAGGAATATTCCAAAGATTGATGAATATCCATGAAGAGGGGGAGGAACATGTGTCTCTGGTAAACCAGATTTCCCCAAAAAATATGATATTTGTTTTATAAACAGCGAAAACTTTTCAACAACAAAACCGAATGCCATTATTCCGATGCTAGTTCTAATCCATGCAAGAAACGTTCGCTCATTTGCCATGTGTACACTGCGATTAAGAATTTTGGTAGAGGATTTGTCTTTTTTAATCTCATCCATGAATCACCTTATAGTATAAAAACCCTTGAAATCAGTAAATCTACAATGATATCCATTACTTTTAAGCCATATACGTAATTGAACAGTGTTATTCTAAAATTAATCAAGATCTAAGATTTTTTCTTTTAACCAGATAAGTAATTTATTGGAAAATGTAATCAAAGAAAAATATTATAGCAAATTCTCTGCAGACAGGGCAAACAATTCTATTGTGAAGGCTAAAAAAAAGGACGATTCGGAGAATCGTCCTATAAGAATTTATATTTTAACTTTTGATAGAATAGGAAATTTCAACTGGGCTAATTCAAAGGCGCCGAAGAAGACACCTGCGTAAAACAAATCGCCTAACATTGTGTAATGGAAAAATGGAATAGCTGCAACAAAACATTCAGTTAAACCGGCAAAAGACATAGGATATATGCTGCCGGTAAGCCAAACTGCAAAGTTTGTTATTAAAAAGAAAAGGACAGAAGATGAAACAGTTGTGAGGAAAATATTTGAAATTTTCTTTCCGTTTCTTAATGAAAATCCAATCGTAACAATCAAAGCAAAGCTTAAATAAACTGCCCACATTGT
>JAJYCM010000346.1:2329-3062 GCA_021778375.1 Bacteroidota bacterium | reverse complement strand
TCCTTCGACCCGGTAAAATTATTTCAAACTTACTGCCCACGCCGGGCTCACTGTAAACATTTATCGAGCCTTTGTGAAGCTCGATTATTTCCTTTGCAATCGTTAATCCTAAACCAACACTGCCGGGACGGCTCCCGCTTACCTGGACAAACTTATCAAAAATTTTATCAATATATTCCGGGCTTATTCCGGTACCTGTATCAGAAATCGTAATTATAACGTTACCATTTTTAGCCGAAGCATTTACATTTATATCGCCGCCCTTGTCTGTAAACTTTATTGAGTTGCCGATAAAATTTCCAATTGCTCTTATTAAATAATCATAGTCAGCTGAAATTGGCGGCAGCATTTCATCTGTAGAATAGTTAAGCGAAATTTTCTTTTCTTTACATTGAAGTGAAAATGATTTGATGCATTCTTCAATTAAAGGATTTACCTTAAGCGCTTCAAAATTAAGCTGGATTCCTCCGGATTCAATGCGAGATAATTCTAGAATCTCCTTTACCAAACGATTAAGACGATCGTAATCCTCCTTCATGGAAAAAATTAGTTCCTTTTGCTTTATGGAAAGCTCGCCTACAACACCGTCATCAAGAATCCCTATCGCCATTCCCATAGATGTTAATGGTGTTTTAAGCTCGTGAGATACCTTTGCAACAAATTCCGACTTCAGTCTATCAAGCTCTTCATATTTTGTGATATCGCTAAAGACAATCAAAGCAGCGCTTATGTC
>JAJYCM010000346.1:0-2319 GCA_021778375.1 Bacteroidota bacterium | reverse complement strand
CGAAGAATATCTTATTTTATAAAATCTTACTCTTCCGTTCGTATCAATAATTCTTAAAACATTTTCATCTTCATCTGAATTTATTGATGAGGTGGAAGTTACATATTTCTTTATATCCTTATAAATTTTTTCGTCTTTAATAACTTCATTTAAAAATACTTTTTCGGATTTCAAATTTCCAAAATCTTCTTTGAAAGCTTTATTTGCAAGGAGGATTTCCATACTGCTGTTAACCATTAATACCGGATCGTTGATGCTTTCAATTATTACATCTGATTTCCTTTTTTCATACAGAATTTTATTGATGTTCAGCTCTTCATATTTCTTCAGTTTTCCGACCATACTGTTGAACTCATCGGCTAAAATTCCAATCTCATCCGAATCATCTGTCTGAATTTCCTGATCAAAATTACCAGCGGCAACGTATTTTACGGATCTAGTAAGGTCACTTACGGGCTTTACAATAAAATTGGAAAATTTTGTGCTAAATACCAGGCTAATCACTGTTCCAAGTATTGCCAGAAACAACATTGTAAAAGCTGCAATCCTAGTAATCGATTGAACTCTTTCATCTGCACGGCTAATAAAGTTGTGGTTGGTCTCAAAAATATGGTAGCATTTCGACTTGATGTTTGAAATTAAATTTATCGCTTGAACGTATTGATTTTTTTCTGCTGGATTGGAATAAATGAAAGAATTGTTTACAACAGAACTTATTTCAGAAAGAAAAACCCTGTATTGATCGTTTAAGCTGTCCAAAAAAGTAATTTGATCCGGAGTATTAGCTGCTTCTCTTGCTTTTTCGAACCAGAAAAAAAAGTCCTGTTTGGCAAATTGAAAAAGCTTTTCACCGTGAGCGGGATTTTCCTTATCTATAATCATAAACAAGGCGTTTGTCTGATCGTCTAAAGATCTAACCATATTATCAGCAGCAACTATGCTTGAATAATTTTGAACGATAATTGATCTAAACGATTCGTTAAGCCTGTTAAAATTATACAGACTCCAGAACATAACACCGATCATGATTAAAATAACAACGATATAGCCGGTGAGAATTTTCGCCTTTAAGGTTGTAAAAAGAGTTCTAAACATTTTTATTTCAAATTATATCTGTAATAAATAATCAAAAGTTGAAATAAAAACAAAGCAGAAATAGTTATAATTTTTTGAAATTAAAGATTGGAAGAGATTTCTGATTAAACCAACTTTAAATAATCTTGAATTTCTTTTATCTCTTTACCTGATTTTATCTTTTTGTAATATTTTAAGGCGTTTTGAAGCAATTTTTTACTTTCTGCTTTCATGCCCTTTTCATTGTATAAGATAGCAAGCTCAAATTCAGATTCCGATTGGTTAAGTTCATTTTTTAAATCTTTATTAATTCTTATACTCGTAAGGAGATAACCTTCGGCAAGAGAATAATTTTTAAGATTCCGTTGTATCATCCCCTTAATTTTATATGTGTCGGCGATCGATAATTTATCGTTTACCTGAAAACAAATTTCCAAAGCTTCATTTGCAAACGCTTCTGCAAGGTTAATTTCATTTAGCTTTGCATAAATAAATGCTTTGCCCGAGTAGGACATTCCAATTGATTGAATATAATTAATTTTCTGAGCGTTAGAAATGCTTTTATCAAACTCACGTAGAGCTGCCTTGTAAGAATTTTTCTTTGTAAAAAGCATTCCGATATTATGATGAATTTCGGCTATCCGCTTAATATTTCGAACCTTTTCAAAATTTAAAAGCGCTCTGTTGTAATAAGCAAAAGCTAAATTAAGATCGCCTTGAATGTTATTAATAATTCCAAGGTTTATTTCAATTTTTCCAATTAGGGAACTGTCGGTGTTTGAGTTTAAGAATGCAAGGCTATTTTCAAAATGCATCTTAGCTTTTTTCAGGTCACCGAAATCTCCATAAATTGTTCCCAAAATATTTTCGCAATTTGCGGCGCCTTTTACATCATTTTGTTTTTTGAAAAGCGCCCTTGCCTTTTTAATATAACTTAAACTTAGTTGCCATAAAGCTTGACGGCTAAAAACATCTCCAAGAGCAAGTGCGGCATTTGCAGCAATTCCTTCAAAATTCTTTTTTCCTTTTGTTTCTTTTAATATTTTTTCGTGAATATAAACTGCCGATGGAAATTCCCCAGCTATAATAGTAAACTGCCCAACATGAAGAAGTAGTTCAAGAAATTTCACATTATTAAGTCTTGACTTAGCGAATGTCAAAAGCAAGTCAATTTTTGATTGAAGTTTAGATTGATTTATTTCTTCTACGTGGGACTTTATCCGGGTAGATTTTCCGGCGGAAGAT
>JAJYCM010000345.1 GCA_021778375.1 Bacteroidota bacterium | reverse complement strand
GGAAGCCGTCCCGGCAGTGTTGGTTTAGGATTAACGATTGCAAAGGAAATAATCGAGCTTCACAAAGGCTCGATAAATGTTTACAGTGAGCCCGGCGTGGGCAGTAAGTTTGAAATAATTTTACCGGTTCGAAGGAATGAATAGAAGCAAAGTTTTAGTTGTTGATGATGAGATAAATATTTTAAAGGTAATAGAACTATCTTTAAGCTCGCAAAATTTTTTACCCGAAATTTTCAGCAGTCCGGTAGAAGCATTAAAAAGGGCACAAGAAATTTATTTTGATATTGCTTTTATAGATTTAAAAATGGAGCCAATAGATGGGCTACAGGTTCTTTCGCAATTAAAAGCCATTTCACCAGACACAACAGTTGTTTTAATGACCGCTCACGGATCAATTGAAACAGCCGTCGAAGCAATCAAAGGGGGAGCCTATGATTATATTACAAAACCTTTCACCCACAAAGAATTTGTTCATCTTTCCGAAAAAGTTTTTGAACATCATATACTCTTAAAAGAAGTACAAGGATTAAGAGCGCAGATAGAAGAATCTTTTGGAACCGGAGAAATCATTTCCAATAATTATCAGATGCGCGAGATTTTAAAATTAAGCAAAGATATTTCCGATAGTGATATTCCAGTTTTAATTGAAGGTGAAAGCGGTACAGGAAAAGAGATTCTTGCAAGATTTATTCATCAAAACAGTAAAAGAGAAGCAAATGCTTTTATTACAATAAATTGTGCAGCAATGCCTGAGAATCTTTTCGAAAGCGAAGTATTTGGGCATATTAAAGGATCATATACTGGAGCTTCCAAAGATAGAATCGGCAGGTTTGAAATGGCAGATCAAGGAAGCGTCTTACTAGACGAAGTAGGCGAGGTTCCTAAGGCAATGCAAGTTAAGCTTTTACGGTTTCTTCAAAGCATGGAGTATGAAAGAGTCGGCGAAAGCATTACAAGGAAAGTAAATGTTAGAATTATAAGCGCTACAAACAGAAATATAGATGATGATATAAAAAGCGGCGATTTAAGGGAAGATTTTTATTACCGTTTAAGTGGAATCAGAATAAAATTACCGCCTTTAAGAGAAAGGAAAGAGGATATTCCGTTATTAGTAGAGCACTTTCTGAAAAAGTATTCTCCCGATAGCGAGATTTTAATTTCTGCAGATGTAATGAAATTATTAAGCGAATATTCATGGCCAGGCAATATTAGGGAGCTTGAGAACGTTATTAATCGTTCGATAGTTTTGGCAAAGGATCGAGTAATTAAAGTGGAAAACCTACCCTCTGAAATTTTTCATGGCAATAATAAAGAATATGGCTTACTTATCCCCAGCTTAGCCGAAGTAGAAAAAAATTATATAATTGAAACGTTGAAGAAATTTAACAATCCCAAAGACGCGGCAAGGATTCTTGGAATCTCGCTTACAACTCTCTGGAGGAAAAGAAAGGAATATAAAATTTGAGTCACCATTTTCTTTCAAATTGAAAGTAATTGAAAGAAATCCATTTCAATTTGAAAGAACTATAAAGAAGTCAAAAATAAAGAATTAAAAAAAATCATTTCTTTTTGAAAAAAAATTAATATATTTTCACCAAGTTGATTACTCATAAAATGTTAACCGCGTTAAAACAGGCACAATTCAAAGGAAATTTCTTTGATAAATGAGCAAACTTCTCGGCATAACATTTGTGAATTAATAATAGTTAAATAATTAACATACATTAAACAAATAATGGAGAACTATCACCCATGAAACAATCTGTTTTTATCACTGTCCTAACCATTGCTGCATTCTTAATTGCTTTAGCAATTTATAACTTTGTTTTCGGAAATCCTGCCAACTTTGTTGACGGCGTTGGACGAACGAATTCAGGCGGTAACTTATTAGGCACAATCTATACTGGCGGTCCACTTGTGGTTTTATTAATTATGCTTTCACTTATGGATGTTGCTATTATTTTTGAAAGAATACTTACATTAAAAAAAGCTGGTGGAAAAAGAGCAGTACCTAACTTTTTTAAAGATGTCATCGGTCAATTAGAAAGTGGAGACTACGATGCAGCTATTGAAAGCTGTGATAAGCAAAGAGGTTCTGTAGCAAATGTAATTAAGGCCTCTCTTTTAAGATATAAAGAGCTTACCGGCAAAGGCAAATCCGTTGATGCTGAAAAACAATTAGTCGAAGTTCAAAGAGCCGTTGAAGAAGCATCTATGCTTGAAACCCCGCTATTAGAAAAAAATCTTATTACACTTTCAACAATAGCTTCAATTGCAACAATGGTTGGTCTTTTGGGAACAGTTATCGGTATGATTAGAGCTTTTGCTGCAATGGCACATGCGGGTACTCCGGATGCTATCCAACTTGCAACAGGAATTTCAGAAGCATTAATTAATACAGCCGGTGGACTTATAACTGCGATCCTTGGAATTGTTGCATATAACTTCTTTGTTAATAAAGTAGATAACTTTACTTACATGGTAGACGAAGCAAGCTATAATGTTATTCAAATTCTAAAATCGAAATAAAGAGGCTTAACTATGCCAAAAATTAAAAAAGGACGTATAGCTGTAAAAATTGATATGACTCCTATGGTTGACGTTGCATTTCTATTGTTAACGTTCTTCATGCTTACTACGCAGTTTTCACCTGCTGAGCAGGTTAAAATTGAAGTACCATCATCGCATTCCGCTTTTAAGCTTCCTGATGCAGATGTTATGACAATATTTGTGGACAAAGCTGGTAATATTTATATGGGTGTTGATGCCCCATCATTGATGGCCAGATTATTTGGTCAAGAAGCCAAACTTAAGAGGATGGTTCAGGTAAAAGTTGAAAATCTTGCGGACCTTCTTGTTCAAGCCCGTATAAGCGATCCTAGATTAAGAACTGTTATAAAAGGTGATATAGATGCAGATTATGGAACTATTGAAGATGTAATGGGTACATTACAAAAAACAAACATTACAAGATTCGCCATGATCACAAATTCAATTGTAGATAAGAAATAATTTAATTATAGAGGAAATTAAAAATGAGTGGAGTTGACGCTGGCGGTGGAAGAGAAGGAAA
>JAJYCM010000344.1 GCA_021778375.1 Bacteroidota bacterium | reverse complement strand
ATTTAAGTATTTAGCAGTGCCTTCTTTTTCATTAAAAACTCTTCCGGCAAAAGCCACAACTCTTCCATTAGGCGAAAATATCGGAAAAATTAATCTGCCGGAAAATTTATCATATAATCTTCCGTCATTACTACTGCCGATTAATCCTAAGAGCAATGCCTTTTCAATATCGATTTTATGGTCTTTTAGAAAATTTACCAGCGCATCTCGTGCAGGAAAACAGTAGCCTAGCCCAAAACTCCTCATTGTCTGCGGCTTAATTTTTCTATTATTAAAATAATTTATAGCAGCTTCTCCGTCTTTTTTGATAATCAAATTATCAGAAAAATATTTTGCTACAGTATTATTTATGTCATATAGGAGTTCTAGTTGACTTTGTTTTTCGCTGGAAAAATTATCATTTGACTCAATTGTTATTCCAACACGACGGGCGACATCCTGGACAGCCTCAACAAACGATACTTTTTCATATTCCATAAGGAATTTGAAAACATTTCCGCCAATATGACATCCAAAACAATGAAAAATTTGTTTTTCCTCATTCACTGTAAAAGAAGAAGTCTTTTCGTTGTGAAATGGACAAAGTCCAATAAAATTTTTTCCGCGTTTTTTTATTTGGATAAATTCAGAAATAATTTCTACTATATTGGCTGCCGACCTAATTTCTTCTATTTTATTTTCGGATATTCTCATTAGAATGATGTTGGAATGACGTATAGTTATAAAATTTATCTAACCAATTTATATAATTGTTTGCATTTATGAAAACAATGATGAGGGATATTTCTTCAAAAATATAATACCTCAAATCCGATATAGGGAAAGATCCGATTAAATAAAAAAGGGTAAACCGGGTTGTTACCTAAAAAACTTAAAATATTGTAATAAAAATATCGGGTAAGGTAATTCGGGAACTATCAGTTAGTGTAGGAATAAAATATAATGGCTTATTGGAGATAGCTTTCCACAGTAGCAACAATATCACGACTAAGTCAGAGAATATATCATTTAACGAGCAGAGATTCCTCAGCTCAATGGTGGAGAAAGAGAATATTTCAAGTAAGCCGATTCAATAAGTTTGAACTTTTCAAGTGAACTTGCAATTTTAATCAGTAGTACTCTGCCATGCTTAATTACTCTGGCAGCAAGATGAATCAGTTTATAACGAAAAGTCTTTATGCTTGCCTTCAGATAATCATCAAAAAATGTATCCTGCTTAAGTAGCTGCAGAAGATTGGCGGCAAGTATACCTACCGTAAAGTACATAGCATTTGCGCTGAACTGTCCACAGGGCAGGCGGTCTAAGCCGCAGTGATGCTTTAACTCCCCGATACATTTCTCCATCTGTCCCCGCATCTGGTGAGTTAGGACAACCCGATTTGCACTATAGCTCTCTGAAGACAGGTTTGTCAGAATAGCCCAGTATCGGTATTCCGAGGTATCGAACATATCTAACTGTGAGTCTTTTTTCTCACGTTTGACTACAAGGCGGCAGGACTTCTTTTTACCTATAAAAGCATAATCTGTCTCAGCAACAGAGTAGCTGGTTTTCATACCATCTGCATCCGTGCCAGTGTTCCATGATTCTTCCGGAATTTCTTTGATTTTTTGTTCTACTGCTTCATTCTGTATGGCAGTTATGCTATAGGATAAACCCTCTTTTACTAAATACTTTACTACTGATTTTTGAAATGCTGCTGAATCACTTCTGACATAGGTGACTCGGTTGCCTATATTTTCCCTGCAGCCGGCAATGAAATTTACTATCCCTTTCTTGGGAGAACAATTTCCTTGTCTGAACTCTGAGAAAACAGTAATGTTATTCTCAGCAATAATACCAAGCATTGGTTGATAACCTACTGTACCCTTATATGTCTTTTCTGCATCCCCTTTGTTTGCCTCTATGACAGTGGCATCTATGTCCAGAGTGAAGTCCTTTCCGGAAACATTGGTGAACAATTGCTTCATTACTTTCCACAGACACTCTACGCCTGTGGAACTTCCCTGACGCCGAAGCCAATTGCCTAGTGCATCTGAACCAGGATAAGAAGTAATATCCATCATTTTCTGTATTGCCTTGTCTTCGGCTAATTCCCTGACATCTTCTAGTTGACTGGCTCCGTCATGAAACATCTGTACCAGTGTGCCGACGTGTTTGCTGTGTGCAAATGCCCTGTTTGAGCCTGGTTTCGGGAAGGTTGTATCTATTAACTCCGGCAGACCAACATACTTTTCAAATGCATCGCATATTAGTAAGCCTGCTTTTGCTGTTATCAATTCTGTGCTGTGTACTAATTGTTTTTTCATTTCCGGTAAACTTTTTTAATCAATAAGAATTTTTACCCGAAATAATTAAATTTTACGCTTTCACCTATCGGGTGATTTCGTATTCACATATTCTGTGCCGATTTTATTAAGCTATTCGTTATTTATCAATATCCTATTTCGGATTTGAGAATAATAATTTTCATAATATTATTTTGAAACTTTGCTTCTTGAAATTATTTTTTTTAAGTTGGCTAAATAAATTAGTGGGATAATATATTAGGGTGTGATCATGGGAATAAAAAACAATTACAATCTTACAAGGGAACCTTCATTAATCATAATATTATATTAACTAAATGAACACATCTGATGTGTATAATAATCAGCAACTCATTGTAAGGAAGAGACAAAGTATTTCTATAATTTAAATCATAATGAAAAATATTGCCAAGAATATAAGGCTAATTTATATTAATAATATTAAACAAATGAGGATAATTATGAAAACAAACATTATTTTATTTGCTTCTCTAATTTTGTTTGCAAGCTGTACTGATCCTTCAGATATAATGAAGACCTGGGAAGGGCACACAATTACTGAACTATATTTGAGTTGGGGACCACCAACAAGTACAATGTCGGATGGAAGCGGCGGAACTATAATTTCTTACTTCATTAATCGTGATTTTGGTCAAATTCCGGGAACTGCGAGAAAGAATTATGACGGATCTATCTCATATACTGCGCCTACATCAATTTCCTATCAAGCTGCGCGTTATTTTTATGCAAATTCTAAAGGAATAATTTATTCTTG
>JAJYCM010000343.1 GCA_021778375.1 Bacteroidota bacterium | reverse complement strand
TTTTTAGCCAAACTTGGAGCCAATCTTCCGCAAGCGGAGAAATGGACAATGGAAGGAGTATACTCATTAAATAAAAATTCAAGCATTGACGATATCATACTTTTCAAAAAAAATCTTGGAATAGTTTATTCAGCCGAAAATAAATTGGAACCAGCTTTGGCTGAGTTAAAATCAATCGAAGAGTTTGATGATCCGTGGGATTTTGATTTTTGGTATGCACTCGGTAATACTTATGAAAAACTAGGACAAAATAAGAATGCATTGAATGCTTATATCTCTGGTATCATTGGTTTTGAAAATCAAAGAATTTCCAAAGCTGCCGCTAAGATTGCACAAAAAGATGGTATTGATAAACAAGGTTTGCAAGATATGATAGAGAAACAAAAGGAAGATCTCGCCGCTTTTGTGCCGGGACATTTCAGTAAAAAAACATCAGGCAAAGTTGTGCTTGCAGAATTATTTACCGGCGCCGAGTGCAACCCTTGCGCTGCTGCCGATTATGCTTTTGATGCTTTGTCAAATTATTATCCTAAAAATGATCTCGCAATTTTAGAATATCATGTTCATATTCCCGGACCCGATCCGCTTACCAATCCGCAAACATTTCAACGGTATAAATATTACGGAGGAAATTTTGGGACACCAACGGTTTTCTTTGATGGAACAGAAAAAATTACCGGTGGCGGCCCAAAGTTTTTGTTAAAAAACAGGTTCAATGTTTATAATTTAGCAATTACAAAATTGATAAACGAAAAGCCCGAATTGCAGATTTCCGGAAGTGCTGCAATTAACGAAAAGCTTATAAACGTTAATTTAACTATTAAAGGAAAGCCTGTTAAAGATGCTTCACTTCATTTGGCTCTTGTGGAGAAATCAATTGATTATTTGGGCGGTAATGGGGTGGACAAACAAATTTTTGTTGTACGAAATCTAATAGGCTCGGGAAATGAAATTGAATTAAATATAAAGAAGAACTTCGAAAATTTCAAAGAAGTTTTTGATCTTAATAAAATCGAAGAAGGCTTAACAAAATATCTAAATGACCCGACGAAAGACCCCTCTTGGCGACCCAATGTGCGCTTTACAGGCTGGCGCGCAAAGACTAATAAAATAGATGGGAATAATCTAGCTGTTGTTGTATGGGTTCAGGATAACTCTACAAAAAAAATATTTCAATCTTTTTATGTTGATGTTCCTACTCAGTCATCGACAACAATCACCAAATAAGAGATAGCAAAAAAAGGAATCTGTATGAAACTAAAGAAATTTTATATATTAAATTTTTTCTTATTCTGCATTTTCTTGAGCGATTTACATCCGCAGGATATTTCGCCTGAAAAAATTGTCGATGTCAAGGTAAAGACATCGACAATTCGATTGAAAAAAGAGGGCATTGTTGATGTTTATCTCATCCTAAAAATAAAGCAAGGATGGCATATAAATTCCGACAAACCGCTTGATAGTAATCTATCTCCGACATCTATAAAATTTAAGGACAACCCCAACTTCAAAGTTGTTAAAATAAATTTTCCCCCTCCTTTGCTAAAAAAACTTAGCTTTTCCGAATCCGAATTAGCTTTATTTGAAAATGAAACAACAATAAAGGTTGAATTAAAACCAATTATGAAAGTCGTTAAAGGAAAAATTCAGGTCAAAGGCGAAGTTAATTATCAACCTTGCAATGATGAAACATGCTTATTTCCAAGTTCAAAAACTTTTAGGTTTATTTTAGAATAGTTTTTGAACCGGCTTTATGCCTCTGCAGTAAATCATTCTCAACACTGAGGGATAAATAAAAAAGGTTAATTCTCTTTAAGCAAAAACAGCCTTTCGGAGAAGGAATATTGAATAATGGAAAAAAACGCTCAATTCCATTACTCCAACTTTCCATGATTTATATAACCTTAGTTAGTAATCTTATTTACCGTCTCTTAAAATTGCTTCCTTTATAACTTCTTCAATACTCCTTGTATTTTCAAAAAAAGATAAGATTTTTTGGAGAACTCTATCGACTACAGCATCTGGGCAGGAAGCGCCGCTAGTTAATATAATATCCACCGGATTTTTATCCCGCAAATAGTTTTTAGTCACAACTTCTTGCTTGGTATGAAAATTAAAATGACTAATTTGTGTTGGTGAGATGATTTTTTCTTCTGAGGAAATAAAATAGGTTTCTAACTTTTCTTCACATAGCTCGACAATGTGGCTGGTATTGCTGCTGTTGTAACCTCCCACGACAATTGCAAAATCAGCTTTATAATTCAATAAACCGTAAGTTGCTTCTTGATTATCATAAGTTGCATAGCACAAAGTATCACGAGTATCGGCAAAATGATCCTTCAGGTTTTCAACTCCATATCGCTTTATTACGGTTTCCTTTAAGAGGTTCGCTATTGCATCTGTTTCACTGGCAAGCATGGTAGTCTGGTTCACTACTCCGATTTTATTCAAGTCGTTTTCTATAGCAAATTCCTTCGAAAATTTTCCGGCAAAGAGTTTGTAAAAATCATTTCTATCTCTATTACCCAAAATAATTGAAGAAAGAATTTTCGCCTCTTCAATATCTCTTAAGATTAAAGCTGGCGAGTTTTGAATACTATGCGAAAAAGTGGCGCGTGTTTCTTCGTGATTATGCTTGCCGTGGATTATTATCGTGTAATTCTCATTTCCTAATTGCTCCGAACGGTTCCAAACCTTTTCTACAAACGGACAGGTTGTGTTATAACGGTAAGGATCAATTCCTTTTTCCCTAAGCATGTTTTGGATTTCAATCGTAGTTCCAAAGGCTGGAATGATGACAATGTCTTCCGGCTGAAGATTGTTCCAGTCAATGAGTTGTTTACCTGAGGTATCCATGATAAATTGAACTCCTCGATCGGTAAGATCGGAGTTTACACCTGGATTGTGGATCATTTCGCTTAGTAGAAAAACCCTTTTTCCGGGATTTTGTTCAAGAGTTTTATATGAAATTTCAATCGCATTTTCAACACCGTAGCAAAATCCGAAATGACGTGCAATAAAAAATTTTGCCGGACCAAAATCCAATAAAGTCGGAGAGAAATCCCTTTTACGCGGATCGTTTAACTTTC
>JAJYCM010000037.1 GCA_021778375.1 Bacteroidota bacterium | reverse complement strand
GTATTGGAAGGTAGAACCGTCGTTCTTGTCGATGATTCTATTGTCAGAGGAACAACATCTAAGCAACTTATTAGTCTGATAAGAGAAGCAAATCCAAAATCAATTCACTTAAGAATATCTTCTGCTCCTATTATGCATCCGTGTTATTATGGTATGGACTTCCCAAGCCGTGAAGAATTAGTAGCAAATCAAATGAACGGTAATATTAAAGCAATTGAAAAATATTTTAATGTAGATAGTCTGGAATATTTGACAATAGATGAAATGCTTGAGGCAGTTTCGGAAGCAAATCCAAATAATTTTTGTACAGCTTGTTTCTCGGGAAATTATCCCACAGATGTTGATGTAAGCTTTAAGAAAGAGATCTATGAAGTTTAGGTTCTGCTTTCTTTCTACTTCTTCCAATTTATTTTTCGATCCTAGTCTTTTTCCTCAGATTACCCATTTACTAAAATACAAAAGCAATATTGATAGTCATCTACTTAATCAAAAGGTTCAAAAAAATAAACTCACTTAGGATGCAAGTTTGGAAATGGCAATAGAGGGATATTCGGTAAAATTTTTAACAGGGAAGGGAAGATTTCTTTTACAAATGTTCCTTCCAGAATTCAAATATCTATTTTTAATTTAATCGGAATATAAATTACTGATATTTTGACTAAGAGTAATGCAAGTGAAATTATCTATAATCTTGAAAATTCCTTGGGAAACTTGCTAATCTCTGAAATTTATTTGTATAGAATTGTTATATTCAATGAATCAAATAATGAAGTTCAAGAAAAAATCGGTAAATTTGTGGTGATAAGATGAAAATGAACTCAAAAGATATTTTTACTTTTTCAAACTTGCTTAGTCTCATCAGGCTGTTTTTATTTTTACCACTTTGGATTTTAATTAACAAAAATCCGGATATCCAAGTTCGAATAATTGTTGTTTCACTTTGCATGTTCGGTGCATTGACGGACATTCTTGACGGATATTTTGCAAGAAGGCGTAATGAAGTAACCGAATTTGGTAAAATTATTGATCCCTTGGCTGATAAAATAGTAATTGGCGCTTTAGTTATAAAATTATTTACTATTGGTGAGATACCCGGATACTATTTATTAATGATAATTATTAGAGATCTCTTAATCCTTGTAGGAGGAATACTTGTCACTAGGAGAATTGGGAAAGTTTTACCATCCAATATACTTGGGAAAATTACAGTTATAAACCTTGCAATTGTAATATTATTTATACTTTTTGATGTAAATAAAGCTACATTATTATTTGAAATAATATATTTTATGAGCATTATTTTGATAATTACTTCTCTAATTGGTTACATAGTTAGAGCTAAAGAATTTCTAAACCGAAAAGAAAATGAATCTATTTAAAAATTTTAATCTTGATAAGTTAAAAGATGGTTTATCAAAGACCAGGGCAAAATTATTAAACTCGCTAAATGAAACAATTAGCGGTAAGGCCTTTATAGAAGAGGATTTCCTTGAGAAATTAGAAGAAATTCTAATTTCTTCAGACATAGGTTTTGATGTTGCTGATAAAATAATAAATCAAACTCGGATCAAACTCAAGAATGAAAAAGATCGTTCTGATACAAATATTATAAGAATCGTTAAAGAAAAATTGATAACTATATTCGAATATGAAAATTATTCTCCAAATGAAATAATTGATCTAAAAATAAAGCCCTATGTCATACTAATAATTGGAGTCAATGGTGTTGGTAAAACAACGACAATAGGTAAATTAGCCAATAATATTCGTAATAGTGGATTAGAAGTAATAGTAGGAGCTGCCGATACTTTTCGAGCAGCTGCAAGCGAACAGCTGAATGTTTGGGCCGAACGTGCAAAAGTCAAAATTGTTCAAAAACCTGGTGGTGATCCATCTTCTGTCGCATTTGAGGCTATTACAATAGCATTGGAAGAACATAAGGATGTAGTAATTATTGATACAGCAGGAAGATTGCATAATAAATCAAATTTAATGGAGGAATTAAACAAAATAAAACGAGTTATTTCAAAAAAGATTCCTAATGCGCCACATGAAACCCTATTAGTTTTAGATGGAAATACCGGACAAAACGCAATTATGCAAACAGAGGAATTTTCAAAAGTAACCCACATCACTGGATTGGTAGTTACAAAACTTGATGGTACTGCAAAAGGCGGAGTAATTTTCCAAATCTGTGATAAACTAAAAATCCCAGTAAAATATATTGGGGTTGGCGAAGGAATAGATGATTTACAAAATTTTGATTCGAAAGCATTCGTATCTGCGATATTTGAAAACTGAGGTTAGCAGAGAGCTTCAAGCCGTAAGGGAAAAATCAGGAATAATATTTCGAAACACAAAATAAAAATTTCAAGGCCAATATAAGAAGCAAGGGAAATGAGGATTATTTGCAATAAAGAAAGTCATAAAAGCATGTTTACATAATATACATTATCGGACGGTTAATTAACTGCAAGCTTACTGATTTCCCAGATTTCTCCGTATCCCATTTTTCCTCATACCGACTCTGTCCTTATCTTCTTTCTCAATTACAATTTCCCACTCGGTAACTTGTTTCATAAACTAAATTACTTAATTATGTAAAAGCAATTCAGGGATTTAATGGTGTTATCCGTGTTTCAAGCTATAAAAAGAAAGACTCGGAAAAATTTCGCACGTTTAAAAATAAATAATACTATTAAGAATTTAGGAAAAAATATCATTCAAATATCCTGAGTTAAACTGCTAGGCTACCTGCTTTGGAAAGAATATTTTCCCCCACCTCTCTTGAATAAAATATCGCTAATGCAAGTGGTATTTGATCATTATACAGAAAATATGTCAGCAGTATTACTCAGTTACACCAAAATCAGATGGAGTATACCTAATTTTGCAACTAAAAAGGCTCAGATATCTCTTTTCGACAAAATATTCCAACATGTGCTAGAATATACTAACAAACATTACTATAAATCACTAAATTTACACCAGATTAGATGAGTTTTTGTAAAGTAAATACTATATGATTTTTAATATTTATAAAAACCTTCACTGGTTTTTCTACCGAGTTTATTTGCGTTTACCATTTTCTTTAGAAGTGGACATGGGCGATACTTAGAATCATTAAAACCAGTGAATAATACTTCCATTATTGATAGACAAACGTCAAGTCCGATAAAATCAGCTAGAGCCAAAGGCCCCATAGGATGGTTCATCCCCAATTTCATCACCGTATCGATTGCTTCGGCAGAAGCAACTCCTTCCATTAAAGTAAATATTGCTTCGTTTATCATTGGCATAAGTATTCTGTTGGATACAAAACCTGGGAAATCAAATACTTCAACGGGTGTTTTTTCAATTTTTAATGCTAATTGTTTTATTACGTCAAAGGTTTCATCTGATGTAGAATATCCCCTTATAATTTCTATTAACTTCATAACTGGGACAGGATTCATAAAGTGCATTCCAATAAATCTCTCCGGACGAATATTCTTTGACAATTCAGTAATAGAAATAGATGAGGTATTGCTTGCAAATATAGAATCATCTTTAACTATTTTATTTATCTCATTAAATATATTTTTCTTAGCAGCTTTATTTTCATAAATTGCCTCAATAACAAGATCGGTTAGGCTAGAAATTTGACTAACGCCAATAATTAAGTCAATATTACCTAAGGTTTCTATTTTAAGTTCTTCTGATATCGTTCCCTTTTTGACTTGCCTATCTAAATTCGATGAAATGATTTTAATAGCTTTATTTGCCAGTTCCTGACTTGTTTCTATTAAACTGACTTTATAACCTTTCAAAGCGAATATGTGTGCAATTCCATTGCCCATTGTCCCACCGCCAATTACAGAAATATTTGTAATTTCCATATTAATTTCTCCTTATTTGAGGATATTAACTATAATCATTTATATTATTTTCTTAAAACCCGTTTTAACTGTTTGGTAATCTTTAATTTTAACCTATTCTATTAACTGAAGTCAGATTGGCAATATCAAAGATCATGTTTAAAGCAAGGACATTAAGGTTTACATTATTGGAAATTATAGATGAAAGATAATTTAGCTTTTTAACAAGACTATTTATTTCAACTGAAGGAAATCCTTTATTAAATTTAGAAAATGTTTCTTCATACTTAAAGAAATATAAATTCCCATATCCAATTCGAAATTTTTGCAAGTCATTCAACCAGATGATTACCATTTGGATTAGCAATTTTATAGAATCAGAATCGTTTTCAGAAAGATATGGAGATATTTCCTCATAAGCTGAATTAAATTTTCTACCTAATGCATAACGCAAAAAGGAAATCGTTTTTTCCAGTAAGTTTTTAAAATCATTTTCTATAAGGTTGGCTGCATTTAGGACAGAGCCTCCCGCGAATGGAGCGATTTCTCTTGAAAGAGTTTCTTCGACTTGGAAGTTATTAACAAGAATATTTGTCAAATCTACATTACTTAAAGGATGAAAATTTATAGCCCAACATCTAGAAATGATTGTTTCTCTTAGGGAATCAGGATAAGGGGTTATTAAAACAAAAATAATTCCTGGCGGTGGTTCTTCCAAATTCTTTAGTAAAGCATTTTGGGCTTCCTCATTCATCAAATGAGCATCTGAAATAATAATGAATCGATATTTAATATCAGCATATGAAAATGAAATGAATTTTCTAATGTCGCGAATACTTGTGACTTTAATATTATTGGCTTTAGGAATTGATATTTTATAGTAAGGATTTTGAATTTTCTTTTCTATTTGGTCTCGTAAAATCTGGATCTCATCATTGCTTAGTTTTTCAATGCCGGTACTGCTTTCATTTTCATTTTTACCGCGAGGAAGTGGTATAATAAATTTTATGTATGGTTCGGATAAATTCAAGATTTGATTTTTTACTTTTTGAAATGATTCTGCTCCTATAAAGTGAGAATTGATAAGCTCTGCAAACTTGAAGGCTGTATAATCTTTTCCGCATCCTGCAATTCCTTTAAAAAGAAATGCATGCGGAATATTTGATGATGATATTAATTTACTTAATAATTCTTTAGCATGCTCTTGACCGTATATTCCGTTCCAAGCTAATTCCATAAGATAGAGGTCTTAAAATGATGTTCGGAAAGATTTGTAATTTTTTCAATAGTCATCTTCATTATAGAAAAAATCTTCATCTGAAGGGTAATCAGGCCAGATATCCTCAATTGATTCATAAGGTTCATCCGAGTCTTCTAGTTCAATCAAGTTCTCAACTACCTCATAAGGTGCACCAATTCTTTCTGCGTAATCAATCAGTTCTTCTTTTGTTGCAGGCCATGGAGCATCATCCAAATATGAAGCTAATTCTATCGTCCAAATCATAAATGCTATAACTCCCTGTTCAATTTTTATGGGTTAATTCAAAAAATCCTAAATTTCCGAAGAAAAAATCTGCCGGGTTTAATATCACGCCATCATGGTGAACTTCATAATGAAGATGTGACCCTGTGGACAATCCTGTATCGCCTATTTTTGCAATCATTTCCCCCCTTACCACTTTTTGTCCTTCCTTTACGTCGGATTCGGATAAATGAGCATAAATAGTTTCATAGCCAAATCCGTGGTCAATTTCTACGGCTAAACCAAATCCTCCTCTATATCCAACAAATTCGATTGTGCCATCACCAGTAGCATATACGGGAGTTCCTTCGCTGGCAACAAAGTCAATACCATCGTGCATTCTTTCAATATGTAGAATTGGATGAAATCTCATACCGAAACCATCGCCAATTTCGCCATCACAAGGTTTTATAGCCGGTATTGCTAAAAATAATTTTTGATTTAATTTCAGCTGGTTTGATATTTCACTGTACTGTTCTTTTTCAAAAGCAACTTTTCTCGATACTAAATCAACAAAATTAAGAAGTGAGTTTAGTTTTTCTTCTGAGGGGCTTTTGAAAAAATCCATTACATTATTAAAAGATCCACCGCCGATTCCTAACTTCAGCTCATCTTGGGAAACCGGTTGCAAATTTGCAGCTGCTCTTAAATTATTATTTGCTTTATATAAGCTATCTAACTGATTGTCTAACAATTGATAATTAGAGGCTATTTTATCTAAATTCTCTTTCAAAATCCTATTCTCGCTTCTTAAAGATCTAAGATTCTTTTGTGAATTGATAATAGTAGATATGATAAAATAGCCGCCAAATATAATTGTACTAAAAATTACGACCGATAAAGTAAAATATATTGCTAACTTGGCTTTATAATTTTTAATCTCTACAAATTGTAATTTTGCTTTTGAAAAGTAATATAATTTTTTCATATCTTAGGGCGCAAACTAAAAAAATAAGATTAGTTTGTCAAGGGAATAAAAGAATTTTCTATTCAAAATCGTGTTCAAAATAGTCTACCCCTCTTAAACTGTCTTCATTGTGATTTTTAAGTTTACTATTTAATCGACTTTGAAAATAATTAGCCGCATCATATCCGTAGTGTTTAAGCAAATAGTTCAAGCTTATTACTTCCGAAATGACAGTTATGTTTTTCCCAGGCAAAATAGGGAGTTTTACGTAAGGAACTTCTATATTTAGAATATCAAAAAAGTTTTCGTCCAGACCTGTTCGCGTATATTCGACTTTATCATCCCAAACTTCAAGTTCTACTATTATTTCAAGTCTCTTTTGATATCTTATTGCTCGTATTCCAAACATTCTTTCAATATCAAGTAGTCCGAGACCTCTGATTTCCATAAAGTGCTTTACGAGGTTAGTTCCCGACCCCATCAATATTCCCTCCCCCTTTTTAGTTAGGATGATTATATCATCGGCAACAAGGCGATGGCCTCTTTCAATCAAATCAAGAGCTACTTCACTTTTACCCACCCCAGATTTTCCTACAAATAGAATTCCAACACCATATACATCGACAAATGAACCATGAATAGAAATTCGCGGAGCAAACTGGTCATCTAAAAAATCGCTTATAAGATATACTAATTTTGTAGTATCGTAAGATGAGCCAAAAACAGGTACGTGATGTTCGTTTGCTATTTCTAATAGCAATGGAAAGGGCTGGTTTTTATCCGTTAAGACAATGCAAGGAATATCAAACCCAAAAACTCTTTCAATTGCTTTCCTTCGCGCACTTTCCGAAAGTTGGTCTAAATATCTCATTTCAGTATTGCCAAAAACTTGAACGCGAGCAAATGAGAATAAACCTACAAATCCTGCTAAAGCTAATCCCGGTCTAAATAAATTTTGATCTGTAATTTTTTTAGAAAAACCAGATTTATCAGAATATAATTTTAATTTGAATTTATCACGCGTGTTATTAAATAAAAATTCAACCGTAATAAATTCTTTTCTTGAAATCGCCTTTTGATCGATTTTCATTCTTTAATTCTTACATTCTTTTTTGTTTTTAATTTTTCAAGTTGCCTAGAAAGTTTTTCCACTGCGGCGCTAACAGACTTCATAAAATCATCAGATTCCTCTGTAGCAGTTAAAGTTTGCCCCGGAACTTGCAAAACTATTTCGGCATATTTAATGCTAGGATGCGTATTCTGAAAGCTCAAAATAACATCTGCATCTAAAATGCTATCATTGAATTTTTCCAATGAAGACACTTCCCCATTAATAAAATCTTTCAAAGTTTCACGTGCCTTAAATTTTCTTGCAGTTATTGAAATGTTCATTACAACCTCCTGTATTTATGATTTTGGATGAGCTTTTTTATATGTGGATTTTAATCTTTCAATACTTACATGTGTATATATTTGCGTTGTAGAGAGATTTTCGTGTCCAAGTATTTCCTTTACAGCACGAAGATCGGCTCCATTATCAAGCATATGCGTTGCGGCACTATGCCTTAAAATATGGGGGCTCTTTTTCTTAATCTCAGTTACTTTGCCCAAATATTTTGTTACTATACGGTGAACTAATCTTGGATAAATTCTCTGATTATTTTCCGTTAAGAAAAGTGGATCATTAAAATCAGCAACATTCCTCGTTAATAAATAATTACGCAAAACCGGAATTGATTTTTCCCCGACAGGAACCACTCTCATTTTGTTTCCTTTTCCTAATACCGTTAAGCTTTTTCTATCTAAATCTAAGTCAGATAAATTTAAATTGCAAAGTTCTGAAACGCGGATCGCGCATCCATATAGTATTTCAAAAATAGCTTTGAGTAGTTCATGATTATCGTCCGATTTTTCAATTTCATCATAAACTTCCAATATTGATCCTGATGTTGTTATATCTGGTAACTTTCTTTTTGTCTTGGGGTTTGTTATTGACAAAATTGGGTTTTCAATAATGTAATTGTGCTGAAAGGCAAATTTAAAAATACCTCTTAAAGAAGAAAGTTTCCTTGAGATTGATGTCTTTTCATATTTCTTTTCATTTAAAAAAGCCAAATATGTACGGAAAAATCTTTCGGATATTTCCGATAATTCATTTTTGTTATAATTTTTACAGAACACACTAAATTCACGTAAATCTTCAGAATAAGATTTTACTGTCAAAGATGAGTACCGTCTTATTTTTGCAATATTTTCTAAATATTTTTCTATTATAATATCAATCTGCATCAATCTCCTTCAACTCTTCAACATCTTCGGGAACTAATTCGGTGTTGCAAATTGGGCAACGTAAATAATTTCCTTTTTTAACAGAGTACCTATGTTCCATATATTCCGAGTCATTGTTAGGACATGCTTGAGAGACAGGTTTATACCAGCTTACAAAATCACAATCAGGATATCTTGAACATCCGTAAAATAATTTTCCTCGCTTTGATTTTCTTTCCACAACATTTCCTGTTTTGCATTTTGGACAGTCAACACCGAGAGAAATGTTTTTTACAAAATCACACGCAGGATATTTTTCGCATCCAATAAATCTTCCAAACTTTCCATTACGAAAAACAGTTCTTGAACTGCATTTTTCGCATGTTTCACCCGTGTACTCAGGTTCTTGGTTCTGGGCATAAATATCCCGGAAAGATTTTATGTTTTTACATTCGGGATAATTTGAACATGCCAAATAGCGCCCAAATCTCCCAACTTTAATTTCCATTTCGTGACCGCATAAATCGCAAAGAATCTTATCAATTTTATTTTCAACATTTTTCAAAGCTTTAGAAAATGGTTGATAAAAGTCATTCAGCACTTTTTTATAAACGTTTTCTCCTTGAGCAATTTGATCTAATTCCCCTTCCATGCTTGCTGTAAAATCTTCATTTATGATATCTGGAAAGTTTTTTACAAGAATTTTATTCACTTCCATACCAAGCTTTGTAGGGAAAAGCTTTCTATCAACTTGTTCCACATATTTTCTATCCTGTATAGTACCAACAATCATGGAATAGGTACTTGGTCGGCCAATGCCTTTACTTTCAAGCTCTTTTATCAAGGAACTTTCAGAAAATCTTGCTGGAGGTTTTGTAAAGTGCTGCGTTTTCTTTAATTCTTCCAAGCCCAATTTCTGATCTTTCTCTAGCCCAAGAGGAATAGTTTCGTTTCGATATTCTTCTTTTTCTTCAGCATTTTCTTTCTGCTCAAAGATCTCTTCATAAACCTGCGTAAAACCTCTGAATTTAACTGCGCTTCCAAATGCCTTAAATAAAAATTCATCTGCTGATATTTCGACGACTGTAGTTTCCAAAAGTGCCGGGTTCATTTGCGAGGCGATAAATCTCTTCCAGATTAACTCGTATAATCTAAATGAATTTTTGTCTAAATATTTTTTCACAAATTCAGGCGAATATTTTAAGGATGTAGGTCTTATAGCTTCGTGTGCATCTTGAACGTTTGTTTTACTTTTCTTTTCAAAATTATTTGGCACTAGCGGCAAATATTCAGAGCCAAAACTTTCCTTAATATAATCTCTTACTTCAACAATCTTTTCATCACTTATACGCGTTGAATCTGTACGCATATATGAAATTAATCCTTGAAGACCTTCACTTCCTAATTCAACGCCTTCATAAAGTTTTTGAGCTATCGCCATGGTCTGTTTAGGGCGCATCCGTATTCTTTTCGAAGCCTCTGCCTGTAGGGCACTTGTAATAAATGGAGCAGGAGGATTTCGTTTTGTAGTACGTTTAACAATATTACTTATATAATATTTTTTCTTTTCTAAGACTTGGTTAAACAATTCCAAAGCTTTTTCTTCATTTGAAATTGTTATGCTGTTCTGCAAAAATTCTTCCCAATCCTTTTCATACATAACCGGTTTTGGCTGAACCCGGATATCTTTCCCATTAATACTAAAAAGCTTTGCTTTGAAAGTATCCCCCTTATCGGTTTTGAAGATTGCCCAAATTGACCAATATTCAGTAGTAATAAATTTTTCGATCTCAAATTCGCGGTCACAAATTAATTTTAACGCTACCGATTGGACTCGTCCAGCAGAAAGCGCTGTACTGCCCGACATTTCAATTACAGCTTTCCAAAGAAATGGAGAAATCTTGTAACCGATGATCCTGTCCATGACTCTTCTTGCTCTTTGGGACGATACTAAATTTGAGTCGATAACTCTAGGATTTTGCATTGCCTTTAGAACGCCTGTTTTTGTTATTTCGTTAAATAATACTCGCTGAATTTTTGAATTGGCATTTAGAATGTCAGCGATATCTTGAGCAATAGCTTCTCCCTCACGGTCTGGGTCAGTCGCAATAAATATTTTTTTACTTTTTACTGCTAAAGATTTGATCTTTTTAATAACATCTCCCTTGCCTCTAATAGTAACAAATTGAGGTAAAAAATCGTTATCAACATCTACACCAAGTTTAGTTTTAGGCAAGTTTTTTATATGTCCGATTGTTGGTTCCACGACATATTCTTTGCCTAAATATTTATTTATTGTTTTTGCTTTTGCAGGTGATTCTACAAGTACAAGGTTTTTGTTCATAATATTTTTGTTCATATAAAATAATTAAGCATTATAAATTTTAACTGTTCTGAAAACAGACCAATAATCTGAACACAACTTATTTTCTAACCTCTTCATAATAAGTTTATCTTTATTGTTTTGATCATCATACCCTAATAAATGTAAAATACCATGAATTACAAGTCTGATAATTTCCTCGTCTTTTTTTACTCTGTATTTCTTTGCATTTGCTTCAGCATCTTCAAAAGAAATAAATATTTCACCTTCTAATATATCATGATTACCGTTGTAATTGAAAGTAATTATGTCAGTAGAGTAATGATGATTAAGGAATTTTTTATTAATTTCAATTATCTCCTCGCTTAAGACAAAATTAATTGCCAAGGATGCGAGCTTAAATTCCAGATCTTTTCTTAATCTTAATATTATTGCGTGTATATACCTTTTATTTATCCCATTTCTTTTCGATGAATTGATTTCTAAATTTTTTAACACAATTTCCCTAAATTCTTTTTTTAATAATTAAATTTTTAATTTCATCCCTTCGATTGATGCTAAGCAATTTACACTTGAATTTTCCTTTTTTATGATTTCAGTGGTTTCTAAATAGATTTCTTCTATTTTTTTATCATCATAATCTGGATTGTAATGAAACAGCAAAAGATTTTTAACGTTCGCTAAAATGCTAAAATATGCAAGAGAAATGTTGCTTGTGTGCCCCCAGCCTTTTTTTATTGCTAAAGTGGGTTCATCATAAAAGGTGTCATGTATTAAATAATCGCAATCCTTGCAAAAATGTATAAGCTCCTTATTCATACTACTCATTTCGGTATAGTATGGAGATAAGTTATATTTTTCAACAAATAACTCATTATCGGACATATAAACGATAGTTTTTCCTGAAATTAAAATTTTGTAAGCCAAAGCAGGTGAAGAGTGATTTGCCCTTATTGTGTGCAATTCTATATCATTAAATATTTTTATATTATCGGGAGAAATATTTTCGAAATCAATTTGACTTTTTACTTGATTAATCTTCACAGGGAAATAATGGTCATTCATTTGGCCGCTTAATAAATTTTCAATACTCCTATCCTTATCACTTTCCCCAATAAAAATAATTTTATTATTCTCAGAATAAAGCGGTAAAAAGAATGGTATCCCTTGAATATGATCCCAATGATAATGGCTAAGAAAAATCGTAATATCCTTTTGAAAACCTTCCTCTTTCAACTGTTTTCCTAATTCCCTTATTCCACTGCCTGCATCAAAAATAAAAATATCATTCGAGTCTGTACGCAATTCTACACATGGAGTATTTCCACCGAATTTTACCGTTTTATATCCCGGTACAGGAATGGAACCTCGTGTACCCCAAAATTTCAAATACATTTTTACTCTATAAATCTTTTAATGATTTGATGGTCATCACGGTATATTTTTTATATCGTAATGCAGAATTTTCAAATTCTTTAATTTCATCTTCTGTCAAATTTCTAACGACTTTCGCAGGTACACCGGCAACTAATTTACCTGAAGGGACAATAAAATTAGGTTTAACAACCGAACCAGCAGCCACCATTGAATTTTCTTCTACAATAGCTCCGTCCAAAACAATTGCTCCTATGCCAACCAAACATAAATCTTTAAGAGTACAGCCGTGAAGTTTTACGGAGTGTCCAATAGTGACTTTATCTCCGATGTTCAGCGGAAATTTTCCGTTTGTAACATGAAGCATTGAACAATCCTGAATATTAGTTAGACTTCCAATGCGAATATAATGAACATCGCCACGTATGACTGTGTTATACCAAACACTTGTATTTTCACCAATAGTAACGTCACCAATGATTTTCACTCCGGAAGCTAGGAAAACATTTACTCCCATTTTAGGATAATTATCCAAATACGGGAAAAGCTTTATTTCATTATTCAATTCTTTGTGTATTTTGGAGGTATCCATCCGACTCTCTTCCATGATTTTAATTCCACTTTTACGTCACCAACTATAACTTTCATTTTTGCTAAAATAGGGATTGCCGCTTCATCATTTGAAAACCAACCTTCAAAATATCCTGTCAATCCAAAAATACTGATAAATTTCATTCTGCCGTCAAGATGCGTACAGGCAATTGGATAATTCACTGCATCGATAGAAATTCCAGTTACCGGAGCATAAAAGTTTATCAAAGTATTTTCCTTTTTTTCTTTTATAAAGCACGGAAGATTTTCTATTCTATTTTGTCCACTGTTCATTCTTGCAAAATAAAGCAGTGAAAGACCATCCTGATATTCTTTTCGTGCAGTTGTGGTTGAGTCCGTCCACAATTGCGGTGGATAGATTTTTCCTTTTTTAATGTGAATAATTGAATGAATATAATCGAAATTATAATCTGTGTAAGTCGTATAGTCCATACTTTTAACAAGTCCACGAAAAAAAACAGAGTAGTAATCCGAATTCATTGTAGTTATATATATCTGGTGTAAATTGACAAAAGGAATTCCCGAATAAGAGTCTATATACCCTATAGCATTATAATATGTTTTCCCATTTTCATCTTTTTGACTACGCACAATTATTTTTATTTCACCAAGCTTTATGAAAGAATAACTTACAACGTATGTTAGTTCTTCTCCAACTTGAAGTTTTTTATTAGAATAAAAACTATAATTGTAGGATTTTATATTTTCATTGGACTTTCTCGAAGGGATAAAAATAATAAATGGTATAACAAGCAATATGAAGGCTCGCTTCATTTCAAGCCTGCTAATTCTTTAGCTTCTTCAAATAGAGTCACGGCTTTTATAAATTGATCGTCGTCTCTGAGCAAAACTTGGTACCAACCTTCATTATGCCATAGACTTCGAGCAACTTCGGCTTTCAATCTTGTAGTGATATATTTTTTGTTCTTCTCGAAGTTTTCTTTATTCGCCTTAATCCCTTTTTGTTTTGCGAGATTTAAGAAATCAGTTAAATCATTATTTGTAAATTCAAAGTTCTGTATGAATTTATTCAAATTATTACCGTACTTATTTATAATTTCAGTCTTATGATAGTCAAGATAATTTAGCACAAACTGGTAGAAAATATTATTTTTTAACAACTCGGTAGTAAAATCCGTTAACTTGCCATCTTTAACAATAAAATCCGGAGTAATTCCCCCGCCGCCATAAACAATTCTTCCATCGTGAGTTTTAAATTCTGGGAGAGCGCTATCTTTTTCAGCGGTGTGTTCTAAATTGTTGCCGATAGCATCATTGTTCTTTCCAGCATCTTCAAAATATTCCTTTTTACTTTTTATTTTTTTATAATCACGCTGAATCAATCTTCCAGAAGGTGTATAATATCTTGCTATGGTTAATCGTAAAGCTGAATTATCTGGCAGGGAAAACTGACGCTGAACTAAACCTTTACCAAAAGTTGTTTCTCCAACTATCAAAGCTCTATCCCAGTCTTGCATCGCTCCTGTAACGATCTCACTAGCCGAAGCGCTCCCGTCGTTAACTAAAATTATTAAAGGCAAATCTTTATAAGGCGCTGGCTTTGATGCATCGTATTCTTCATCAAATTCTTTGCGCCTTCCTTTGGTATAAACAATTTTTTTATTATCGCCTATAAATAGATTAGCAATTTTTACTGCTTGATTTAAGTAGCCTCCGGGATTGCCGCGAAGATCTAATATAAGTTGCTTCATTCCATGGTTTTTAAGATCGATTAATGCATTATTTAATTCATCGTAGGTGTTCTCAGCAAATCTTGAAATACTTATGTATCCGGTAGTATTGTCATACATGAAATGAGTATCCACTGAGTATAACGGAATTTTAGACCTTGTAATTTCATAATTGATAGGATTCTTAATCCCGTTTCTAAGTACGGTTACTTCTACTTTTGTGCCGGCAGGTCCTCGTAATTTATTTCTAACCTGTTCGTTTGAAATAGCGATGGCGCTTTTATTATTTATCTTAATAATTCT
>JAJYCM010000342.1 GCA_021778375.1 Bacteroidota bacterium | reverse complement strand
TTGGATTCTTCTTTTTCGTTAGCCTTAATAATTTCTTTAAGTTCGGCTTGCTTTACTTTTAAATCCTCTTTAAGCTCATCAAGCATCGGACTGTTTATCTCGATTTCTTCGGACAACTTTTTACTTAGATCTGCAAGTGAATTATTTTCAGCTTCTAACTTGTTTATTTGCTCCTCGGAATGATCAATCTCTTTTGTAAGAGCGTCATATTCCTTGTTATTCCTAACCTGATAAAGCTGCGCTTTGAACTTTTTTTGATTTTCTTTCAGCTTGTCAATTTCCTTTTCGTTATCTTCTCTTTTTTCAAGAGATTCTTTCCTTCCCAGTTCCTTTTCGGAAACTTCCTCTTTAATTCCCTTAATTCTTAATTCGAGAGATTCGACTTCGTTCGGAAGGTCACCGCGAAGTTCTTCCAATTCGTCAAGTTGGTCATCAATCGCCTGTATCTCATATAATATTTTTAATCTATCTAACAATTTTATTATCTCCTTAATTATTATAAAAAATTATAGGGTTAGTAGACCCTTTGTATTTAAAAACTTTAATTTTAGATTTAGAATTTTGGACATATTCAGATAACCTCTTCTTTACTTCTTCAAGAACAAAAATTTCTGTCTCATAATGCCCGGCATCGATTAAAAGAATTTCGTCCTGGTAATCCTGAAAAGTGTGATACTTTAAGTCTGCCGTAATAAATGCATCCGAATTATTTTTAATAGCATCATCAATATATTCGCTGCCGGAACCGCCGCAAACCGCGACTTTCCTTATTGCGTTTTTTCCACCCTTAACGTAACGGAAATTTTTTATCCTTAACTTCTGTGCTACAAAATTCAAAAACTCTTTCTCGTTAACTGGCTTGCTTAGGTATCCTAATGCGCCAATTCCGTAGTTGGCATTAATATTTTCCAATGGAATAATATCGTAAGCAACTTCCTCATAAGGATGAACTCTCGTCATTGCCGATATTATAGTGTTAATTTTCCAGGAATCCACTAAGAATTCAAGCTTAATTTCTTCAACTGTTATATTTGTTTCTTTTTCACCTACCGAAGGATTAGATTTTGAAGACCCTTTGAAAGTTCCTTTTCCGTTTGTTCTAAAGCTGCAATTAGAATATTCTCCTATAATTCCGCCGCCGGATTTGAAAACTGCGCCGGCTACTACTTCAACAGAATTTTCCGGGACAAAAACGATGAGCTTAAATTGATTTGATTTTTGCGGAACGAGGAAACTGACCTCTTTTAATTCTAATCGTTTTGCAAGTTGAAAACTAACCCCGCCTTTTACCGAGTCAAGATTTGTATGAGCAGAATAAAGCGTCATGTCGTTTTTAATTAGCTTTTCAATTAGTCTGGAGTTTTTGTCGTTCTGAAGATCAAGTTTTCTTAGTGGATGAAAAAGGAAGGGGTGATGTGTTATTATAAAGTTGCAATCCCTTTTGATTGCGTCATCAATAACGCTTTCTGTAATCTCTAAGCTGAGCAGGATATTTTTTATTTTCCTTTCGCCTGAGCCTACTTGCAATCCAACATTGTCTTTTTGCCAGGCAATTTCTTTAGGCGCCCAATTTTCAAAATATTTTATTATTTCTTTTCCAGTCATATCAAAAAAAAATGCACTTCTGTTTTTGAAGTGCATCTTTCTATCTTTTAATTCCTTGGCTCTGAAGGAGCGACCATAAAACTTATTTTAGGATATTTTAACTTTTCGATTTTCTTTTCCATACATTAACTGAACAAATATAAATCAACCTTGGCAATTTATCAATGATTAAATCTATTCTCTTCGAATAAAAGTAAAAATAATTGTGATTTTTAATACCGCCGGTTAAAATAAAAGCAAAAACCTGCAAAAATCTAAAATAATTATTGCAGCTCAATCCAAATATTGTCTTCTTTGATAATTTCAATAAGCGAATCTACCGCACCCGCTGCTGGAATATTTCTTCTCACAATTTCTTTGCCTCGGTAAAGCGTAATCTTATCTATTCCGGAGCCAACATAACCGTAATCAGCATCAGCCATCTCGCCGGGTCCGTTAACGATACAACCCATTATTGCAATCTTTACTCCCTTCAAATGCTCGGTTCTTTTTCTAATCATTTCTGTCGTTTCTTGCAAATCAAATAAAGTTCTTCCGCATGAAGGACAAGCAATATATTCCGTTTTCGAAATCCTTGTGCGGGCAGCCTGCAAAATTCCGAATAAAATTCTATTAACTATCTTTTCTATCGAGTCATCAGTCCTAATAAATTTCTTAATGTAAGTTTTTGAATCATTTCCTTCACCGGGAAATTCTTGATCTATTAAATTTTCCACTTCTGCCCATACACCATCACCAAACCCGTCTATTAATAATGCTCCAAAATCTGTTGATGAAAATAACCGGAGTTCATCCAAATTAATATTTTTATATGTCCTTTTTATGATGACCGGGTTTTCTATTCCTTTGTTCAGCAAATCAAAATAAAAGCGCCTTTGCTCAGCCATTCCATGAGTATTTTCGGTTTCAAGAATAATAACAGTGGTCGAATCATTTTTTATTTTAGTGGCTAACTCATCTGAAAATTTGTTAATATCTGTCCTTACAAAATTTAATTGTAATGATTTATCATTTTCAATGAGAAATTCTTCAGTTGTAAATAGTGGAAAAGATTTTGATCTATCATCAAGAGCCTTCCAATAATTATAATTATGAATTACTTTTAATCCGTTGGGAATATCAAAAGCGGGAGAAAAATTTCCGAGATAAATAATATCCGCGGCACCATCACTCATATTCCATTTATCTGACGCCTCCGTATATGAATAGCCGATTGCCAAAAGACTCTGATAATTTTCCAAACCTGATTTACCAAAATCAGCAATAACTCTCGGGACATTATTCCCGCCAATTCCGGCGACTTCATTCGTGTGCCGTCTTTTATATATAAGCGGATCGATTGGAATATTTTCTACCGGAGTTATAGCATCGTGAGATTCTCTCCCTTTATATCTATTAACAAGTGCAATTGCTACTGGCGCTTCAAATTCAGGATCTTCAGTTAATGAAACTCTAACTGTATCTCCTATTCCATCTTCCAACAAT
>JAJYCM010000341.1:2636-3104 GCA_021778375.1 Bacteroidota bacterium | reverse complement strand
GGCAAGCTTTGAAATTTCAATTTTTAGTTCACTTCTAATTTCAGAGGCAGTTTTTTTACCGTCAATTAAAATCATTTCTTCTTTTCGTTGATAATTTGCATAAACAAATTTAATGATTATTTGAATTCAAATCTAAGCAGGTATCCAAATATTCTTTTAACTTTTTATCTTCTAAAATTTCTTTAGCAAATGGATTAGAATTCTGCCAACCGGTCTTACTATTGCTTCTGTAATTTTCCAGACGACGCAGAGTAATTTCACAGAATACAGGGTTTAAATCAGAGGTAAAGCATCTTCTATTGTTTATTTCAGCCGCTAATAACGTTGTTCCGGAATGCGAAAACAAATCCAGGACTATATCATTCTGATCACTACTCGCATTTATTATTCTTTCGATAGCTTTGAGAGGTTTTTGAGCATAACATCCGTTAACATTTTCTTCCATCCTATAAAACACTTGTTAGATCG
>JAJYCM010000341.1:0-2626 GCA_021778375.1 Bacteroidota bacterium | reverse complement strand
AACACCTGCTGAATGTCAACCCAGACATTTCCGGCACGAATAAATTCAGATTTACTTCTTTCAGAATTTTCCGTTACTTTACCATCGATTACTTTATAATAACCTTTTAATATTTTAGGAATATCAGTGTATTCCGCATTAACATTAAAAACCGGGTCGCCCTTTGTATAATATAAAAGTTCCTGTCTAACAGACATCCAATTTTTTTGTGTGCCGTAACCTCGCTGGTTTCGCATAGTGATAAAACTACGGGAATGAAAGCCGCTAGATTTCATCATTAGAATAAAATCTGGAAGGGGTTGGAGATGATTTTTCTGATCAGCGCCAAGCCAAACGTAAAAGGAGGAATTTTCACTTAATGAATCAAACGAATTTTTAATCCAATTCACGCACCAGGCGACAAATCTCTTCTCTTCCATTTCTTCAAAAGCGACAAAATTATAGGGAGGATCTTGCACAGCAAGCGAGGCAGATTCCCCATTCATGAGTTGGTATATTTCAGAAGCATTTCCGGCGTCAAGGCAGCCGATTTTATGTTTGCCAGTTGGGTCAATCCAAAGGTCGCCTTTTTTTAATCTGCAATAAGGTAGTAAAAGTTGCTGTAATTCTTCATCAGAATCAATTCTAGGTAGCGGAAAGTTTTGCATGAAATTTAAACTTTTTTTATGAATTCGGGAAAAGTTATTCTTTCAATCTCAATTGTTTTTCCCGTCTCAGTATCAATCTTAAAATACATTGCGCTCAGATGCACGTCATTTTCTGCTGTTTCATATTTTTGAGGAGTTTGAAAAATAAACCTATTTATTGCGGCCTGACTTTTCATACCGATAACGGACTCATAAGGACCCGTCATACCGACATCGGTAATATAACCGGTACCATTCGGTAATATTCTTTCATCGGCTGTCTGAATATGGGTATGAGTTCCAACTAGTGCAGTAATTTTGCCATCAAGGAAAATTCCCATTGCTATTTTTTCGGCGGTTGCTTCAGCATGAAAATCGATAAAGATCATGTTGGTTTCATTTTTTAATTTTGCCAAAGCCCATTCGGCAATTCTAAACGGGCAGTCAATTGAAGCCATAAAAGTTCTGCCCTGTAAATTTAACACAGCAACTTTCCCCTTCTTCGTTTCTATGATAATATAACCGTTTCCGTAAGTTCCTTTGGGATAGTTTAATGGTCTGAGTGCTCGCGGTTCAGCGCGCAGATAATCTTGCGACTGATGTTTATCCCACGTATGATTTCCTCCGGTAATAACATTAACGCCTAAATTAAAAAGAATAGAGCCTTCTTTTTCTGTACATCCTTTACCATCTGCTGCATTTTCCCCATTCGCAATAACAAAATCAGCTTTATATTTTTGAATCAGTCCCGGTAGCCAAGTTTGTACAATATTTAATCCGGGTTTGCCGATAATATCACCGACAAAAAGAACATTAAGTGGGATCATATTTTCCTAAAATTTTGAGGTGAATATATTTAATTTTAAGACTAATTAAAAGGATACGCTTTAATTAAGATACAAATAATTATTTCACGTGATCAGATTTGAGTATAAAAAATAAAAACACTACAGGAAAACTTAAATCGAAGCGTAAATTTTTATAATCGAAAATAAATTATCATTATGGGTATATCCTATTTGAATTAACAGAGATATGGTATATTATATAAATAATAATAGAGTATTAATTTGGGATATTTTGGCGAATAATAATATAAACATTCTCTAGCGGGATTCTGGTATGACAAATAATATTTAGACTATAGTGGGTACACTTATATATTTAATTTTTGACGGCAAATCCTGATTTTTCAATAAGTAATTGAGCTTTTGTAGAAACAGATTCAGAGTCGAAAGAAATTCTAAAAGTTCCGCCTGTTCCCTCTCTTATTTTAAGCAGTTCAATATCTTTGATATTTATTCCCTCTTTGAAAAGTAGAGTTGTCAAATTACTCAGTACGCCAGGTTTGTCATTAACATAAACATAAATATCATAAAGCGGATTTATGAAACCTTTGTTAGTCTTCGGGATTTCATCTCGTTTTATACGTGCGTTCTCAAATAGATTTTCTAATTTCTTCCAATCTCTTTTTTTTATGGACTTTTCTATATCCGATAATTTATTCTGGATAGCCTTAATCGCTGTAAGAATATTTTCTTTGTTAAATTCAACTACCGGTTTCCAGATATCAAAATTACTTGAGGCTATCCGGGTCATATCTCTGAAACCACCGGCCGCAAAATCCTGGTAATTTATTTTCTTAGTCTGGTTGGGTAGTGAATTAACAAGATTCACGGCTAAAAGTTGCGGTAAATGACTTACTTTTGCAACAATTTTATCGTGAAGTTTCGGGTTTAGAAACTTTATGCGCGCACCAAGGGTTTTAATTATTTCAACCAATGGCTCGGAATTCTCCTTATATGAATCGGATAAGATATAAGTTGAATTCTCAAATAAAAGGGGGTCAGAATTTTGAAAGCCACCCTGTTCTTTTCCCGTCATCGGGTGCCCACCGATATAAATTCCTTTACTCTTTAGCTTTTTCCATCTTTTTTCAAAGATATTTTTAACTCCAGCAACGTCAGTGATAATTGTTTTATCTTTAATAAGATGGGCTA
>JAJYCM010000036.1 GCA_021778375.1 Bacteroidota bacterium | reverse complement strand
ACCGGCGCCGAATAATAATCCAAAATAAATTTTTATCCCCGGCTAATTGATAATCTTCATTAAAAATAATATTTTGACTAAAGAAAGTTATTAGTAATTAACTATAGGGTACTTCTAAAAACTATCATTTATAAAAATTTAACGCAGAGAACCTGACTGTCTGCAAGCTCCTTAGATATGGCATCCAAGTAATTGTCATTTCGAATCCGGCTTAAGCCGGTGAGAAATCCCCTTGTAAAGCTTAGATGGTCGAATTGAACATGGGATTTCTCCTTCGAGGACTCAGTCGAAATGACACAATCTTTTTTTTGTCATTTGGAACCTGCCTGCCTGCAGGCAAATATTGAAGTTTTTAGAAGTGCCCTATATTAAAAATTACTTATTCAGAACAAGTAGCCCACGACTTTAATTCGTGGGTAGCTTAATATAAAACCTTATTTATTAACCGTTTCAACGGTTTCTAATTCCTAAATAAAAACTAGCAGTCAACTTGAGTTAGTAAAAATATTTATTTAATTATTTAGAAAGGCAGCGTCATGAAAACAGTTAGCGAAATATTGAAATTGAAAGGCAGCGAAGTCTTTACTATCTCTCCGGATGACACTGTTTTTGATGCCCTAAAAATTATGGCCGATAAACAAATCGGCGCACTGCTGGCTGTAGATAATGGTGAGGTTGCTGGTATTATGTCGGAACGTGATTACGCCCGCAAAGTGATTCTGCATGGGAAATTATCAAAAGATACGCTGGTAAGAGAAATTATGTCCTCCAAAGTTCTTTACGTCACCAAGGAACAAAGCACCGAAGATTGTATGGCTCTGATGATTAACAAACGAATTAGACATTTACCGGTTTATGAGAACGAAAGACTCATAGGACTAATTTCAATCGGAGATGTTGTAAAAGCCGTTATTGATGAAAAAGAATTTATTATTGATCAGTTGGTAAATTACATTACCGGAAAGCCAACCATTAAATAAAATATGACCTGTTTCCGGCTTATATTTTAAGGACACCTCTAATAACCCAAATTTCTAACCATGCGGAATATTGCGAAGTCTCCATTACTCCATTATTCCACCTATACTGCCGCTTTGCCGTAAAGGTATTTTTTTATATTCTTTGATGCAGAATACAACCCTGAAAAATTGTTAAACTAATTAGAAGTTGTTTCAGTCTAAAAGGTAGTTTTTAAGATTTATTCTATTATTTATAACCGGAATGAATAATATTTTCCTATAATCTTAAACTTATTTTTGGTTTATAACCAATTAAAATATAGGATATGAAAATGAAAACGAAAATGAATATAATCCTGAATTCAGGGGTAGTTCTATTTTTCTGTTTGACCTTGTTTACACAATTAACATTTGCTAAAAGTAGTAACGGGCATCCATCTAAAAGTACCTTGAAAATATTTGTCGAGTATAGGTTGGCTAAAGACCATTTGCTGAATGATAATAATATAAATGTTGAGATAAACGGTAACAAAATTATACTTACAGGGACAGAACAAACTATATACGAAAGAAATCAGGCTGCTCAAGAGACACAGGATGTAGCTGAAAATTATGTTGTGGTAAATAACATAAATGTTACCAGCCCTTTTGTTTCCGATTCTGCAGTTGTTAAAAACGTACAGAAAAGAATATTTAAAAATGTCTTTTACGGAGTATTTGATTGGGTTACCGTTCATTATAAAAACGGTATTGTAACCTTAAAAGGATGGGTTCATTTGCCCTGGTATAAGTCCCAGTTTCAAAAGGAAGCAGAAAAAGTGGTTGGCGTTAAAAGTGTGAATAACGAACTTCAAAATACTTTTGGTCCTGGAAATATCGGAAGAAGGGCAGCCCGGCTTATTTACAACGATCCGATGTTTGAGGGAATGGAATATTATTCTAACCCGCCTATTCATATAATTGTAAATAACGGAACAGTGCTTCTCGAAGGCTCTGTAATGTCGGAAGCGCAAAGCGGCTGGGCATCTAACCTTGTCCGGTATTACACAGGTGCCATAACCATAAAAGATAATTTGAGTGTTATTAAGGGTTAAAAGAATCCGTTGTAGAGGACTTTCTATTTCGCGCGAAGGCGATTAGAACTATAATCCTTAGACGAAATAGAAACCTCTACAACAACGATTTTTCATACCTAAAAATTCCCCTGCTAAACAAAGTAGTTTAATAGAGTATTGGTGATTTTCCCACTATTCCATTCCTCCACCACTCCAACTCCACTCCTCCACCACTTTAATCCCGTGTCCCAAACAAAATCTTGTAGTCTTTCTCTTTTCCTTTTTCCCACCAATTTTCAGGAATTACTTTCCAATTGCCCAACGCCTCCGGTGTGACGGATTTCTTTTTCTCTATCCATTTCATCAAATAATAGCGAAGATCCTTTTGAGTAGAAGTAATAATTCTCTTTGGAATCTCTTCTTTTGGAATTTTTGCTCCCAAAGTTAAATGACCCCCGCCGCCATTTCCCCGGTATGAGTTCATGGCAACACTGTAATATTTATTCATATCAAAAGGTTTGCCGTTAGAAAATGATTTAATTTTAACTCGCTCACCCGCAGGTTTTGAAACATCGACAGTGTAATTGATTCCTGCGGCAGAAGAAAAATTATAATAATTGGTTGCAAGCTGCGCTTCATGATACGAGTATATTATTTCTCCTGTCGAATCCTTTTTAAATTTCAATAGATCATCATCAGAGTTTTTCATTTGGTTAAACCAATTACCGAAAGAATATTCAAGATAATCCTTTATTTCCTTTCCGCTCATTTTCATTGTGTATAAAAGATTTTCAAATCTGTATAGATTAAACATGTCACGGACGTAAACGGTTCCTTTTTTTATTTCGGCATTAAAAGACAGCGGCTCTGAGAAAGAAACATCAGCATGTGTTAAATCAAGCTGAATTTTTTGGATAAGATCAACAAACGGAGAATCACCGAACATAGACTCGCGCGTTGAAATTGCCTTTGTAAAAACTCCGATAGGTTTTGAAACATAGTTCTTCACCTCTTCAATTGCATGACCGAACTTTTTCATATAGTCGGCATCAGGCTTATAATTCTTGCTTGCAACAATTTCTTCGGTGATTTCCTTCTTCCATGATGACGAAGAAGAATCGTAATGAAGCGTAACTGTTGCTACAGCAGCGTTTCGTGCTGCATTGGCGGGATCGAGAATTAAGACCTTTTTTCCTTCTGAATTTTTTACGTCGAAATTCCAAACCTTATGATCATGCCCCGCTAGTACGATATCAAAACCGGGAACCTGTTCAGCTACAAGCTTTGATGCATTTTCCAATAACGGCGTGTTTGCTTTTTGCCCGTTATAATTATATTCAATTCCCGAGTGAAAAAGTCCTATCAATAAATCAGGTTTCTCTTTTTCTTTTATAATTGCAACCCATTTCTTCGCAGTTTCAATCATATCGTCAAATCGAATTCCGCTCCATATTTTTTCCGGCAGCCAATTTGGAATAGCGGGCGTTATCAATCCTAGTACCGCTATTTTTATTCCGTCCTTTTTAATTATTGTGTAGGGCTTATTACTTTCCCACCTGTTTACAAAATATGGCTTCCCGGTTTTTGTATCAACGGCATTTGCTGCAAGCCATGGAAAATTAAACTCCTTGTCTATTTTATCATAAACCGGATGACCCGGCTCAATATCATGGTTGCCAACAGTACCGGCATCATACTTCATATAATTCATTACCTGTGCGCAAATGTGCGGAACATTCGTCTTCTCGAAATTATAATAATAAACAACAGGCTGCCCTTGAAGAATATCTCCGTCGTCAAGCAGAATTACACTTTGGTCTTTCTTAGCTCTTTCCTCCTTAACGTAAGCATAAATTTGTGCAAGTGAAGTATTTATATCCTTTCCAGTCGTAAAATTATAAGGGAAAAGAGAACCGTGAACATCACTAGTCTCAATTATTTTCAACTTTACTGTCTGTGCGGTAATGAAAGGATGAATAGCTAATAAAACTATAAGAAAGATCGAAAAACTAATTTGTTTTAATTTTTGATTCATTAATATCTTTCCTTAAAATTATTTCTGAAAATGCTTTTAATTTGAATTATACAAATATCATGAACAAAAACGCAAAACAAATTTACAATCAAATTAAGAAAAGTAAATATAAATCCTATATTGTTGTTATTTCGACTGAGCCTACTTGCCGGCAGGCAAAAGGAAGCAACTGTCATTTCGACAACCGAAGGTAGTGCCTGCCCCGTTTGCGGGGAGAATCCCCTTCAAGTTCAGCTGTCATTTCGACGACCAAAGGGAGGAGAAATCCCATATCCCAGCTCAAATATTTCAATTCGTCCCCATCCCCACTGTCATTTCGACAACCAAAGGTAGCGCCTGCCCCGTTTGCGGGAAGAAATCCCATGCTCAACTCTACTCTATTTAAAACAAAAAAGCCCGGCATGGGGGTTACGCCGGGCTTAACTCTGTTTGCTTCAAAGGGCAGGGATGTACCCTTCGAAAGAGCTATTATTAAATTAAACATTTGAATCTTTTGTGTCAAGAAAATCCATTAGTTAAATAAATTTAACTAATATATATTTTAAATTACTCAGTAATTAATCCTTAATTGGTTACTGATAACTGAAAACACCCGCTCAGTCACGCTTTTTGCGAACCCAAAAAATCGTGCCTTCGCTCCGGACAACCGCCCAATTATCTTTTCTATTTTGCTCTTGAAAAACATCAGCAATGTCGTCTTGACATTCGTACTCTTATCTTTTTATTAAGACAGTATCCCTTATTCATTTTAACATTCATTCCTACAAATTCAACGTTCATAACCTGCCTGCCGACAGACAGTTTCAAATATGAAAAATATTTATTATTATTTTCTTGCTCTGTATATAGATTATTCTTTACTTTACAAAATAAAAGTAAAGGGACTTCTTTAGTTTTTAAATTTTACTAGTGGAGGTACTTTTGTTAAGAATATTATTGTTTCTTTTTACCCCTTGTGTTGTTACAAGCGCGCAAAAATCAATCAATCCCCTACAACTCTCATTCAAGTAAACCAAACATTTATATAATAACCAAGGAACTGGGATTGAAGTAGTGGAAAATAGTTGAAGATAATTTCCGTACCAATAATTCAGGAGGAAGCTCAAAACAATGAAAACTAACAAAACCAGGCACACAACAATTCTTATTTTATTAATCTTTATTACTAATTTTATATATAGCCAGAATAATTCCACTGAAATTCTAAATCGTGCAAAATTATTGATGATCGATGGTAATTATGTAGGAGCAATAAAGGCTTTAAAATCATTAACAGAGATTGATTCAACAAATGTGGATGCTCTTTATATTCTTGGGACCGCATATAAATCAATATCAGATTTTTCCAAATCAGCAAGTGTTTTTAACCATGCAATTAAGTTTAAACCAAATGACCCAAAAATATTATTAGCCCTTGGAGATGATTATTTTTCTTTTGGCATGATGGATGAAGCTGAAAAAATTGGACAAAGAGCTTTTGAGATTGATTCTACAGACAATCAAATTAAGCTTTTTCTAGGAAGGGTATATTCGGATGAAAACAAATGGGAAAATGCAGAAGTTATCTATTCTAATCTTGCTGCAAGCGACTCCGATAATAGTTATTTATTTGAAAGGTTAGGGAAATGCAAATCTTCACTCGGGAAAACTGATGCAGCAATAATTGATTATAACATCGCGTATCAACTCAACCCTCAAAATTTAAGAAACGTTCTTAATTTAAGTTATTTATATTACCTTCAAAAGCAAATTGATTCAGCGATTAGTGTTGTTTATACCGGACTAAAATATTTTCCTTATTCAATAGACCTGGTAAACCGTATGGGGGATATATTTTTTATTGTCCCTAATTATAGTACCGCTTCCTTATACTATTTACGCGCCGTTAGTTTGGGTGATTCATCCTCCCTTACGCAAAAAAATATAGGGATATGCTATTACTGGGAACAAGATTATGATTCGGCTGAATCCTATTTGACAAGATCTATTTCTTTAAATTCAAGTGACGCAATATCTTACTATTATTTAGGAGCATCTTATAAAGCACAAAAAAGGTATAAGGATGCTATCTATAATTTTCAACAGGCAGCTGCCTTGCTTAAGAATGATTTTCTTTCAAACACTTATATTCAATTGGGCGCATCATATCAGTTTTATAAGAAATATCAGTTGGCTGTTGAATACTACAAGGATGGTTTACGAGAAAACCCATCCAATACATCGACGCTTTTTTTTATTGCATCAGTATACGACAATAATTTACACAATAATAATACTGCATTATATTATTATAAAAGGTACCTAAACGAGTCTAAGAATCCGGATATAAAAATGAAAAATTATGCACAGGAAAGATTAAATATCTTAAAAAACAAATAATAATTATAAACTTGTTGCAACCTGGATTTTAATTCTGTTTAGGTTTAAGCGTTAATATAAATATAAGCAGCATACCCGGCATAGATAAATTCTCATAAATATTTTATAAGATCAAAAGAAGGGACATAAGAATGAAGCTTAATTTTACTTTAACTATTCTCATTATCATTATTGGCAGAGGAGTTTAAGGATAAAGATTTTTGTCTTATAAATATATGTATGGAAACTAAGAAAGATGCTTGGATTAAATCATTAAGCCAATTAAAAGTTGAAGGATTAAATTTATTTGCGACAGGTAACTGCGACAATAATTTATTTAATAGTTATTTTATATACGGCTGGCCACATTATGCATTGATAGATAAAAATGGTGAAGTCTATTCAAATAATCCAAATCGACCAAGTGATGGAATATCAGAGTATATAAATAAACTTTTATCTAAATAATTTAGATATAATTTCGGTGGCCAATATTAAGATAAGCACATTTTGTAATTTCTATAAAAGCTAATGCAAGGCCTTGGATAGATAAAGTAGTGCTCAATATAATAAGTAGTTCCGTAATCATAATAAATCTGAAAAACACCCGCTCAGTCACGATTTTTGCAAACCCCAAAAATCGTGCCTTCGCTCCGGACACGGCTCCTGCTTTCGCCACGCCCTCCGCAGCTCCCTTGGCGCAAGAAGTAAACCCCACAAATAGTTGTCATTTCGACCCTGCCCGCCAATTAAATAATATTGTCATTTCGACCGAAGAGAGAAATCCCAAGAATAAAGTTGTCATCTCAACTCTACCACCCAATAAAACTGTCATTTCGACCGAAGGGAGAAATCCCATACATAGCGTTGCCTTTCTTACCGTGAAATACCTCACCTACCGGCAAGACCAATTAAAATAGAAAATCTGTTTTCATTTTATTTTTATTGCACGTAAAAATCTAATTATTTAACTTAGTCCAAGAATTTATCGGGATAACGTATTTGACTTAAAGATGGATACAAAAAATAAATTTAAGATTGATTTACTTGGGGAACAGCAGCAATGCTAGCAATGCTCACAATGCTCACGCCATTAACAACTACCTTAAAGCGTTTCAGAAATGTAATTTCCCTTGAAGAAATTTCAAGGCTAATTCAAATAAATAATATTGCCTTATCCATTATTCGTTTCTTTAAAAAGGAAAGTAGACAGATTTCTTATAATACATATTATATGTAAGCAAATTAAATAGGTAGATTATATGAAAACCTTAATCATTCTATTAGGTATTTTGTCTGGTTACATTTTCCCCCTCTATAATAATACACTTTCTATTAAATTATTTCTAATTGCTATTTTATTTTCAATTGTGGTTGGCTTTGTGTTCCCAGCGATGATGAATGCTAATTCATTAAGCAATAAGGATGATAGAGAAAAGGTTACTATTAAAAACAAAATATCCATATACAAAATGAATACAGTTTCGTTTTGGATTGGAGTATTTGTTTTCTGTCTAGCAATTACAAATATTATAAAACAAATACTTATTAATTGGGGAGCCAATCAGATAAGCATAGTAATTTTATTCTTTTGTCTTGGAATCTTTTTGAAGCTTCTTAAAATTAATTGGTCGATTAGTAAAGAGTTAAATAATTAATATAGCTAGGTAAGTGTTTTTGCCTAACCCGCAATTCATATCGGCCGCGTTCAATAAGTCGCTTAATAATTTAAGGAGGTTTGTCATAAAATCAATTTATTATTTGATAGTAGTATCTTTTTCTTTGCCCTCCGCAGCTCCCTTGGCGCAAGAAGGAAACCGCAAACAACCATTGACCGAACTAACGATTCATCGTAAGTCCGATTTACTTGAATATTTTCTTTGCACGTAAAAATCAAATTATTTAACTTAGTCCAAGAATTTATCGGGATAACGTATTTGACTTAATGATGGATACAAAAAATAAATGCAAGATTGATTTACTCGGGGGGACGTCAGCGATGCACACGCAATTTATAACCGCCATAAAGACCTTCATAACAGCAATCCCTGATGAAGGATTAACCGGAGCAAATCTTACAAATCTAAATCAAATAATGATTAAGGGTTATAAATGAAACTTACAATTAAATATTTTATCTTGGTTTTACCACTTTTGATTGCTTCATGCAATTTAATTAATCCCGTAGGCGGAAATCATGTTGCTATGTTAATGGAAATTGGTTCAATTAATACTGATGGCAGAAACCAAAAATTAATAGCCAATAATCCAGCGGGTTATTATTTCACAGGTAATTATATTATTAATAATTACGACATACTTACGGAGATGAATCTAGATGGTTCAAATTTGCATAACCTATTACCAACTAATTTAAGTACACATGATTTTTCAATTTCTCCGAATGCCACTAAAATTGTTGTTTCCACCGGAACTAATGTACTTTCCCCGGGAACTAATTTATATATAATGAACATAGACGGAAAAGGGCTGACTCAAATCAACCTTCCTGATTCAATAATAAATGTGATTAACCCTAAAATATCTTTTAACGATTCATTGATTGTTTTTGCCAGCAAAACGGGGTTATATAAAATAAATGTGGACGGGAAAAACTTGGTGAAATTAAAAGGCAACCCATTAGATACTACGGTCTCTTATGCCCAACCTTCTTTTTCCGCTGATGACCAAAATATTATTTATGCTACATATAACAAGCCCTCTGGTAATCCAATTGATATCCATAGATTAAGCTTAAAAGATTTAAGCGACACTGCCTTTTATAACTTTGGTTCAATGTTATTTACAAGCCTTGAGATTTCGCCCCAGAATATTCTCCTTATAAAATCAACTGGCGGTAATATTTATTCAATTGACCTTAATAATTTTAATGCTACTCTAATTGCAAGAGGATCTAATGCTGCTTATTCCTTTGATTATAAAAAAATAACATACGTAGACCCGGATACAAGTAATACAATTTGTATTATGGACTTAAATACTAAAGTAACGACAAAAGTTACTTTGAATTTTCCAAATAGTTTTGATACTGGAGTATATGATTCAAAACTCTCAGTTGATGGTACAACATTATTATACACCGATTCAAGGATGGTTTCTGACTAGAAAAAATCATCATTAAACTCTACTGTCAATTCAACAACCAATTGTAAAAGTTATAAATAGCAAATAAGGTTTCTATTATGAAATATTTACTTTCTATAATATTGTTTCTATTTGCGGCCAATCTTTTTGCACAAGATTCATCTGATGTTTTATTGCCTCCTGAAATTATGAAAGCTGAACATCCTTCGGCCCATACCTTGAATGATATAAAGATAATGAAATCTTTTGATTCAACTTTTATGAAAATACTTATACAATATGATAAGAAAAACGGCGGTACAGAAGGCTTTTCATTTGATTTTTCTTCTTACTACAATTATTTAAGAAAAATAATATTAGGTAATGATGAATTATTTCTAAGAAAATATGCTGCTATGCAATTACCCCTAATTAAGATTTATGGATGTGATACTATTAAAAAAGATACCATTTTAGAACGAATGTGCTTACGAATATTGAAGCCTGATGATATAATATGGATAATTAGTTCCGATAATCCCGAAAACCCAATTCTATTTTTTTCTAATATCTATACAAACTTAGCAGTTGATAATTATTTATCACATACAATTAAGCTAAAAAGCGAACCTAATGCAGAGGAGACTAAAAAGAATTTTGATATCATGATTAAAAAGAAATTTACATATAATAATGCTATATATAAAAAGAATCCAAATAGAATTGTAAAAGCAGATGCCTTGATAAATATTATTGATTCATATACACTTTTCTGCAAGTTTGATAAAGCAGATTATTATTATAAAATATTAAAAACTAATTATTCAGATATAAAGTCGGATATAATAAAAAATGCTTTGATAGAATACAGCCCGGAAGGAAGATTGAGAACCGGCAAAACAATTCCGCAATTTGACCTTCCGCTAATTGATTCAAATAAAAAGATATCAGACGAAAAACTAAAAGGTAAATATTATCTTTTGCAATTCTGGGCTTCCTGGTGTGCACCTTGTGTTGGCGAGATGCCCAAGATTCGGGAGATTTATAAAAAGTATAAGAAATCGAATTTTACAATAGTTAGTATTTCTTTGGATGATTCAATTAGTGTACTAAAAAAGTTTTGGCAAAAATATGGCGATATGCCATGGGATAATGTGATATTAAAGAACGGTTATAATAATAAAATCGTAAAATATTTTGGAATAGTAGGAGTCCCCGTAATTGTCTTAGTTAGCCCAGAAGGGAAAATATTAGCAAATATTATTACAGAGGGTGAAAATAGTTGGTCAGAAACAATTGGAGGCTATTTAAGTCATCAATAAAATCGGCACAAGAAATAACTGTTGTCATTTCGACCGAAGGGAGAAATCCCATTAATAAAATTGTCATCTCGATCCTGCCTACCAATAAAATAAAATTGTCATTTTGACGACCAACGGGAGCGCCCGTCCCGTTTGCCCTGTTTGCGGGCAGAAATCCCCTATACAACCTCAAACACTCCACCACTCCATTCCTCCCCCCTCTACTAAGCCTAAAATTCACTCATCACTCCTTTTCCGACACTCGTTACTCGTCACTAGTTACTCCTCACTCCTCCACCTCCCTTAAATATTTAAATCATTTTTGCAAGACATCTTATTGATATTATTTTTAAGTTAGACTTATAAGTTTAACAAGCCTAATTAGAACCATGAAATTATTATTCTTCTTGTTAATTGTTTTTGTAACTTCAACAACATTGTTTTCACAACAGTTCTTTATTCGCGGAAATGTAAAAGATGAAGCTTCTCACACGCAACTTCCTTACGCAAATATCAGGGTCCTGAATTCTACAATAGGCACTACTGCAAATAAGAGTGGGGATTTTGAACTTAAGTTGAACCATGGGAAATATAAGCTAACAGCATCATATATCGGATATAATTCAGATACCGTCAATATTAATCTAAATGACAATCTTTCAGGTATAAATTTTATTCTTCCCCAAACAGAAATTAATTTACCGGCAATTACTGTCCTGCCAGGAATAAATCCTGCACTCGAAATAATCCGCAAAGCAATTGCACGAAAGGAAGAGCGAAATAAAAAACTTCTAAGCTACGAATTTGAAGCATATACCAAGGGAACAGTGAAAACTCCACAAGATTTTCAGACTAGCGGTCATCAAGTCGATTTAGGAATAGGTAAAGATACATCACGATTAAAAATTACAGGTATACTTGAAAACGAAAGCAAAGGCTATTTCAAAAAGCCGGACTACTACAAGGAAATTATTACTGCGCAAAAACAAACTGCCAACTTGCCTTCCTTTGTAAACACTATTGCAGGGGGACGATTGGTACAAGATTTTTACAAAGATAACTTTAATTTCCTTGGCGGAGAACTTCCCGGTCCACTTGCAGAAAATGCATTAAGTTACTACGACTTTTACATTGTCAATACTATGGCAATTGATAAGGAAATAGTTTATCAAATTTATATGGCGCCCCAGCATCAGAGCGACCCGGGCTTTATTGGAAACATTTTTATCACAGCCGGCACTTACGATTTAATTAAAGTTGATTTGAAAATCAATAAAGCAGCAAGCGTAGGTGGTTTGTTTGAAAGCGTAAATGTCTTTCAACAATTCTCACTTTTCAAGGACTCAATTTATATGCCCGCCGACCTTAGGCTTTTTATAAAATTAGACTATCTCGGACTTGCAAAGATGGAATTTGAGTTAAACACAATTCTCTATGATTATAAAATTAACCCGGATATCAGTAGCAACTTTTTTAATAAAGCTATCCTTACTGTTTTACCTGGAGCGGACAAAAAAGATTCCACTTACTGGCAAAATGCTCAGACTATTCCAAACACAATGGAAGAACAATTAGCTTATAAAAGAATTGATAGCGTCAGTGCTGCTCAGTCAAAGTTTCAGTTTAAGTTTTCTCCCTTATCTTCAAGAATAGATTTATCTGATAATTTTTCCGTCAGCGCTCCCCTGGGGATGTATCATTTCAATCGTGTAGAAGGACATGCAATCGACTTTGGCCTTTTCATAAGCCAGGCTGATAATCTGAGATTAAATACATCTTTGCAGCTTTCCAACGGATTCTCCGATAAGAAATTTAAATCAAACTTTTACTTCTCTTATCTATTTGGAAATTATCGAACATATAAAATTTCTTTTAATGCATTTAATAAATTGAATGTACTTTTTGGAAATTCGGATTACTATAATGATTTAACTTCATCCGTTCTTGCTCTTGTTTCAAAAGATGATTTCCGCGATTACTATTATTCAAAAGGTATTACGCTTAATGCAAGCGGTGATGTTTTCCCTATCCTTAATTTGAATGTGGGATTTACTAATCATACGGATAACAATGCATTTAAGACAACAGAGTTTTCATTTTTTGCAAAGAACAAATTATTCCCCGATAACCCCCCAATCTTTGAAACAAAAATAAATGCTTTAACTGCGGGCTTCACATTAGATTTTAGGGACTATATTGAAGACGGATATTTTCGAAGGAAAATTTCACTCGGAAAATCTTTCGCTGTATTTAATGGTAATATAACTTTTTCAAATCCAAGCCTTTTAGCGAGCAATCTTTTTTTCACCTCATACCAGCTAAAAAGTTACGGTACAATAAATACTTTTAAGTCTACCGCTCTAAACTTCCGCTTACTTGGAATATACACCAATGGCGCTCTTCCCTATCAAGATTTATATTCGCTTCCCGGGAATATCAATTTAACGGCTCAGAATTTTACTTTCAGAACTTTGAACTTAAATGAGATTATGGGCGACAGGGTTGTAACATTGAATTTAGAAGAAAACTTTGGCAGCGAATTATTTAGACTTTTAAGAGTCCCCGGTTTGAAAGATTGGGATATTCAATTAAATACTTTTCTCAATATAGCTTATTCGAATATTAGTAACGGATCAAAATCAATTTTAATTGAACCCGTAAAAAGCTTTACCCATCCTTTCTATGAAGTCGGATTTGGAATAGGGCATGCGCTTATTCCGCTTGAATTGGACTTTGCCTGGCGTCTTAATTACAGAGGAGAAAATAATTTTAGAGTTGGGATAAATACATTCATCTTTTAAAAAACAAAAGCGCTCGAAAGAGCGCTAAGAGAAACGCAAGTAACCAAATATTTTATTAGCTCTTCGGTTTTGCTTCACTAACGATAATGTTGCGACCTTTTAATTCCGCTCCATTAAGTGCTTGAATAGCCTTGCCTGCATCGGATTCGTTTTCCATTTCTACAAATCCAAAGCCTCTTGATCTACCGGTCTGACGATCGGTAATAACTTTTGCAGAAACAACGGTACCATGCACTTCGAAAGCCGACTTCAAAGTATCGTCATTTACTGCCCAGGGAAGCGATCCCACAAAAAGTTTAGTACTCACTAACTTACCTCTAAATAATATTAATAAAACAGTACGGTTCTTTAAACCGGAGAGAAAAATAGTACTATTATTTTAGAAAACAAAATAATTTTTTCATAAAATCATGAATGAATATGGGCAATACGCTGCTGTCCATAATAATTTTAGAGTTTATAATAATCAACTAAATTATGTAGGATTATTATATTATGGACATTTTAGTTTTATCTGAGTAAAACCTCCGAGGTTTTCCTAAACCTCGGAGTTCTCATTATGCAATAATAACATTTTGCGTAAGGTGACTTATTAAGTTTATGTGATCGTAAAGCGGCAACATATTAGTAGACTCTCATAATTGTTCTCGAACCGCAGAGCGGTGACACATCAGTAGAAAAGATAACATTGGAAATGTTAAAGCTCCGGAGGAGCGATATATTGCCCATTAAAAAAATGATTTCTATATAATGGGTCTTTGTTTCGCCACTCTGTGGCTCTTTTATTTCTTTGTGTATGAATTTTTCTACTAATATGCCGCCTCGCTGAGGCTTTATTTATACATATGGATTTCTATTATTATGTTCATGTTACGCAGACAATTTCAAATATAAAGGAAGTGAATTGCAACTCCGAGGTTCACTTAAGGGAGTATAAAGAATTCTATCATTAATTCTTTTTCTCTACATATTATAATTTTATGGTTAATACCTTTTAATTCTTCCGATTCCATTCAAAAAAAACAAATTAGAACTAAACCCCTAAAAATTATGAATGCACTCTGAATGCACTATAAAAAGCCTTCTAATGCCCTCATCTTGTGCCAATTCATCTATTCCAATCCTCCAACATTCCACTACTCCCGAGGTAAATCGTTCTAATGGTGAGATATCATTTATTTTGGATAGAAATCTGACAACAAAGGTTTATGCGAAGCCTAACTAAAAATCAAATTGACCGCTTCCGGTAAATTCTCTACGGCAATTATCTTAATTGAATTGCTGCCTTTAAGCCCCTTAAGATTATTTTTAGGAATGATGACTTTCTTAAATCCCAATTTTTCTGCTTCTTGAATCCTTTTTT
>JAJYCM010000340.1 GCA_021778375.1 Bacteroidota bacterium | reverse complement strand
AATAATTTGCTTATAAGGAAAAATGGAAACTAAAAAAATTCTACCGTCAGTAGTATGCGGATTTGGAGCTGCGGTTTTAACAACCGTACCCGGCATAAAAAATATCGGATGCTGCTTAATAGTCCCTGTTGGCGCTTTTATGTCGCTTTTTTTGGATAATAAGATAAATAAATCCCTTCCTCCGATTGACTTTAAAAAGGCTATAGCTTTCGGTATACTTACCGGAATATTTGCAGCTTTTTTCTCGACTTTTTTTGATGTGCTGATTACTTTTATTTCCCACACAAATGATTATATTGATGCTTTACCGCAAACTGAATCTCTTATGAATAGCTATAAATTAACTGGACCATTGTTTGACCAAACAATTTCAATGCTTCGCTCGATGGCAAAACAAATACAGGTGAATGGATTTTCGCCGCTCTATACTTTTATGATTTTTGTAACAAATATTATTATTGACCTAATATTTGGAATTTTGGGCGGCTTACTTGGTATGTCTTACTTAAATAAACGGAATCAACCTTAAAACTTTTTTTTATAATAATGATTACTGCAATTATCTTTTTTGTTCACTTCCTATTTACTTTAATAATCTTTACAAAAAAATGGCAGGAAGAAAATTTGTCTGATGCGTTTATAAATATTGGTTTAATCGGACTTTTGTTTACAGTTGGCTGGTCAATATCCGGTATTATTGCAAAATTATTGATGTCGCAGAAAGGCTTAGGAATTATGTTCGATCGCGATACTTTTTCACTTACAATTCTATCCGTAATTGAGTTCTTTTTTTACAGGATGTATTACAAAGATATTTTTAGCGAAGCCGGTACGGAAAAACAATAACGGCAACTTGCGGTACCTGTTTTTGGGACTGGTCTAATGATTCAAACCTCCATTGTCTCAAAGAATTTATAGCTGAATTCTCAAGGCGAGTATCTGCTTTTATTAAAGGGATTATCGTTCCGACAGTACCGTCCGGAAGTATGGTAAATTTAAGGCGAATGTCAATTTCCTTATTCACTCCTTCTGGATAAGCCGGAATATTATAGCTATAAATTTTTCTTTGCCCTTTTCCTCCCCAATCAATATCATAGCCAAAGCTACCGTTGCCTCCGGTTTTATTTCCCATACCTAATGAATTAAAATCTGAATTAGGATTTATTTTGTCGTTATTTTTGTCGCTTTTACCTTTTTGATCTTTTTTATCGGACTCGGAGATCAAGTCCTGGTTGGATAAATTTTTAGCGTCGGGTATTATTGTGGATTTGAGATCTTCGGTTTTATTTTTTGAATCGCTTTGAGAGGCTTGCTGAATTTGCTGATCGTTGCTGTTTACCTGGTCGCCAATTGCTCCTGAAGAACCGGGCAACCCTGACTGCCCAAAGGATAATTCGACATATTTCTCAGGCGGATAAGTAACTGATAGTTTTATCGTAAGCAATAACGCTATGATAATAATATGCGCAAATATTGAAGCAGATACCGAAATATTTTTTACTGAATTATAGACCATATTAAAATATCTTATTTAATGTTATTTATATTTTGTTAAAAATCTTTTTGCATCAGCTGCCGATTTGAAGCCGCCGACCATGACACGATACCAAATACCGCGTCCGGAAAGATCAACTTTTTCTAAAGTCGCAGTTAAACCTTTTCTCTTAAACTGCTCTATTTCTTTTATCGCACTAGTTTTTGATTTCCAAGAAGAAACTTGGATAGAATAATTACCTGCTAATGAAACAATATTATCTTTTAACTTGTCTTGCTTTTTTACCGCTGATGTTGTTTGATCAGAATTAACATTTTGTTTTGATGAATTAAGAAGTGTTGACAAACTATTCTTATCCGGCTTGGACTGAGAACTTATCTGAGCTTGTTGGTTGTTTAATGCCTCAGGATCAATACCTTGACTTGCCAAACCGGGTGGTAATTTTTTTTTTGAGTAAGGATAATTCACAGGCACTTGATAATCTCGTTTAATAATTGCAGGATGAGAATATATTTTTTCGGAAGTTGTAACATTTTTGTTACTTTTCAAAATTGAGATAAAATTGAATTTATTTAGCAAGGCAAACAAAAGAAAACCTACAAATAGAATAACGGTAAGTGCAACAATAAATACTGCCGAAGATCTTTTTGTTACTTTCTGATCTTTATCTTGGGTAATTTTAGACCGTTCATTTTGAGGAAATAAATCTGAATCCGGCGTTACCTTAGTATCTTTTTCGTTTTTTAATATTTCACCTTTTTTCGAAAAGTTATCTTTATCAATTCCACCGGGCAATTCATTATTATGATTTTTTTCATTATTAAGATTACTAAGTTTATTATCTTTTTTAATTTCTAAATTATTTTGATAAGTCATTTCCGAATTTGTATTACCAAAATTCCAAGAGAGATTGAGTTCAGATTGTGTTATCCCCATTCCGGCATGTGGTTCATTTAATTCAGAAGTAATCGATTTTATAGGATTGAAATCGTTTAATCCTTCTTGAATCCTTTCTTCAATTCCATTTGAAGCACTATCACCATCATTTATCTTTTTATTTCCTGAAAAATCATCTAACAAACCACTGCTCAAAGTAGTTCTTAACGAATCAACTTTTTCAAATTCTGCATTCAGGATTACACTACCTTCAGGAATAGGAATGCCGAAGTTCCACTCAATTCCTGCTGAATCATCCAATTCATAATTCGAAATATTTTCAGAATCTTTTGAAGTATCTAACAAGACTTCTTCTTCAATTTGTTTTGATAAATCTTCGCCAAAGTCCCAATCTACATGTTCCAAACCTGAATCACCGGCGGAATAATTTTGCATGCTTGGAATTTTATTTCCTGAAGAACCTTCTAAATTTTCAGAATAAACGCTTTCCCAATTAAATTCAAATTGTTCAAGATTACTTTTTTCGACATCGATAAGGAGAAACTCACTACCTTTTACGTGCTTATCAATAATTTCAGCATCAAACAAAAGTTTATCAACTCTTGAGTTAATTAGTTTTTTCAATTCTATACCGGTTGGAGGAATAAAGAACTCAGCGCCGGCAACGCCTTTAAGAGGGATCAACGGTTTTCCAATACTTAGACTAAAAAATAGATCA
>JAJYCM010000339.1 GCA_021778375.1 Bacteroidota bacterium | reverse complement strand
GCTTTGAAATTTTTTAATTTTAACATCTTATGACCGGTTAAATTTCTATTTCTAAGTTATGAAATTCCTTCCGTAAATTCAACTAACCAAAACGTGGAAATTATGCATCCATGGTTTGATTATCATGCGAATATTTATAAAGTTATCGTTATAAAAATAGCTAATTAATTCCTTGATTTAAAAAATCAAAGGAAAACTCATTTGGGGTGTATCCTAAAATATTCCAAAAGTTTTTTTAGAATACTAAACCGCAAGAAAGGAAACTCTTATGAACTTTTTAAGTAAACTCGGTATTGAGAAGGTTAACTTCGGCTCCTCTTCAGGACGCAAATGGAACCGCACAAAGACGGAAGGTGTGCTGAAAATAAATTCTCCGGCAACTGGAGAATTGGTTGCAACTGTACACCAGGCAAGCGAATCAGATTATGAAAAAATAATATTGCAAGCACAAACAGCTTTTAAATATTGGCGAAAGGTTCCGCCACCGAAAAGGGGAGAAATAGTTAGACAGATTGGAATTCGACTGCGGGAATATAAACCTTATCTAGGTATGCTTGTCTCTTATGAAATGGGAAAATCCCTTCAGGAAGGCTTGGGGGAAGTTCAGGAGATGATTGATATTTGCGATTTCGCCGTCGGTCAGTCGCGCCAGCTTTATGGCTATACCATGACCTCCGAGCGACCTAACCATAGAATGTACGATCAATATCATCCACTTGGAATTGTTGCGACAATTTCTGCTTTTAATTTTCCTGTTGCTGTATTCTCATGGAACGCAATGATTGCCGCAGTTTGTGGCGATGTAAATATTTGGAAACCATCATCAAAGGTTCCGCTTTCTGCTATTGCAACACAAAATATTATTGCTCAAGTGCTGAAAGAAAATGATTTGCCCGAAGGTATTTTTTCCTTGGTTATTGGAAAGGGCTCTACTTTAGGAGAAAAAATTCTTAATGATAAGAGGATTCCTTTAATCTCTATTACCGGCTCTACAAAAGTTGGGCAGCATGCTGCAGAAGTAATTGCAAGAAGATTTGGTAAATCAATTCTGGAACTCGGTGGCAATAACGGAATAATTATTACTCCGGATGCGGACTTGAAAATGGCGATGCCCGCAATTGTATTCGGAGCAGTCGGAACTTGTGGGCAGCGTTGTACTTCTACAAGAAGACTTATTATTCACGAATCGGTTTACCCAAAAGTTAAAGAATCATTGCTCAAAGCATATAAGAGCCTAAAAATCGGAGATCCGCTTGACGAAAAAAATCATGTCGGTCCCCTGATCGATAAAGATGCTGTGAAAATGTTTGTTGATGCCTTGACAAAAGTTAAAATGGAAGGCGGAAAATTAATTTATGGCGGAGAAATCTTATCAGGTAAAGGATTTGAATCCGGCTGCTATGTAAGCCCAGCAATTGTAGAAGCTAAAAATGAATATGAAATTGTACAGACTGAAACTTTTGCACCAATTCTTTATTTAATAAAATATTCCGGTGAAATTGAAAATGCAATCGAAATTCATAATGGAGTCGTTCAGGGTTTATCTTCCTCAATATTTTCAAATAATTTGCGTGATGTTGAAAGGTTTCTTTCTGTAGACGGATCAGATTGCGGAATTGCAAATGTCAATATAGGAACTTCCGGCGCAGAAATCGGCGGAGCGTTTGGCGGGGAAAAGGAAACCGGAGGAGGACGTGAATCCGGCTCGGATGCTTGGAAAGCTTATATGAGAAGACAAACTAATACCATAAATTACGGGACAACTTTGCCTCTTGCTCAAGGAATAAAATTCGAAATATAAATAATCTGAAAATAATTATAAAAGAATAAAATATGTCCGTGTTTTGGAAATATAGCTCTCGAAAATTATCATTTCTCTTGGTAATTTTTTTCTTATTCTCATTTACTATAGATTCTTTTGCTCAAGAATTTCACTTTGTTGTATGGGGAGATAGTCAATTTGAAAATCCGAAAACTTTTGATGAAATAGTTAAAGAGACTGAGCTGCTGCATCCTGACTTTGTAATACACGTGGGAGATATGATTCATGGTTATACTTATGATATAAATACTGCTAGGAAGCAGTGGGAAAAATTTAAGGAACAAATTTCTCCTTTGACTGTTCCGTTTTATCCGACACCCGGGAATCATGATGTGACAACAAAAGAAATTCAACCTGCCTATACTGAAACTTGGGGAAAGGATAAATTATTTTATTCGTTTAATTATAAAAATTCCCATTTTATTATATTAAATGCATTCTTAAATCAGGATTTTGATACAATACCGCCTAAAGAGCTTGAATGGTTTAAAAAAGACCTTGAGAATGCTAAAAATGCTGAGAACATTTTTATATCATTTCATTCACCTTTGTATATGAACCCCAAATACGATTGGAAACCAATTCAGGAACTCCTAAAGAAATATTCTGTTAAGGGAGTTTTTTCCGGTCATTATCATATTTATGATTATCGCGTTGAAAATGGAATTCCTTATTTTTGTCTGAATTCATCAGGTAACATGGACTTTACTAATTTTCTTGCCGGTTACGGACATGGGTTTTTATATGTCACTGTCAATGGGGGAAAAGTCAGTTACGCATTTATATCTAATGGTAAGGTTTATCCGCCCGATGCTGTTAAAGCTGGTGAATCAAGGAGGTCGCCGGTATTTTTTAATTCGGATAAAACAATAATAATCAACGATCCTTCAAAGGCCCCGGTTAAATTAGAAACTAATGTACCTGTAATAAATAGAAGTAATATTACGCGAAATTATAATTTGACTTGGGAAACCGGTGATTATAGATGGAAATTTGAACCCTGGGGAGCAAATGTTTCCGTTGGACCGGGACAAACTAAGATAGTAAAGTTTTCTATCTCCGGACCGAAAGGGAATTTTACAAGAGATGAGTTGCCTAAATTGAAAATATCATCGGCATATCAATCACTTTCTGGTAATAAAACACGCAGCGTCTATTATTTCCGACTCTTCAACCCCCCAAGAACTTATGCTAAATTTACTACGGAAAAAATAATACTCGATGGTGTCCCCGATGAAAAAGCGTGGCAATCAGTGAAAGGTATCGATCAACTTTATTATGGCTATACCGGCGAACCTG
>JAJYCM010000338.1 GCA_021778375.1 Bacteroidota bacterium | reverse complement strand
AATCTATTACAATGAACTGTTTCTAAAAGATACTTAATTAGAAGCCCAATTGTATACATCATAAGCGCTGAATGGCTCTAACAATCCTCCATCTATAGATTCAACATTGCCAGGATTATAAGAAACTGTCACTACATCTTTTTGAGAAAAAGGAGTGCCAATTGATATAAGGATTGTAGTATTGTCATTTTTCTTTATAGATGCACTAATCTTTTCCGGAAAAGGGGAGCCGTTTTTGTTTAAGGAGAAGCTTTCGCCGGAGATTGATTGGTTTTTCATTGGTTTATTGAATGTTAATTCTAAATGCTTCCCATCTTTTTTGACAATTGCAGACATCAGGACAGGCTTAGATCCTTTTGCTGAATTAGTAAAAGATGTAATGCCGTATCCATAAGGAAACAAAGGATGGTAAACACTATCACCTACGTTAATCGGAAGTTGATTCATACTGCTGAACCAGGTATGAGAAAGCAATCCTTTAGGAGCATAATCACCAAAAAGCACATCTGATACGCCTTCGCCTTCCGTACCCGGCAGCCATGCAGCTATTATTGCATCCGAGAAGTGTAGTATGGGTTCAAGAATCATAGGCCTGCCGCTTATTAAAATAACAACAACCGGATTTCCGTAGCTTTTCATTTTTTTGACTAAGTCGATATCGGACTTTGATAAACTGAGATCGGTTCTATCGCCTCTACCTTCAGCATAAGGCTTTTCACCTATTATCACCACAGAATAATCTGCTTTTGTATTTGAGAAATCTCCGGTAGCTGAATAATCAATTTTATCCTCAGGGGCTGCGGTTCTCATTCCTTGCAGAATAGTAGTACCGGGAGTAACGTCTCCTCCCTTGCCCTGCCACGAGATAGTCCAACCTCCGCATTGGTAGCCGATATTATCAGCATGATCGCCTGCAACAAGAATTCTTGCATTAGATTTAGGAACCGGCAAAACATGGTCTTTTCTTTTTAGGAGCACTAAAGACTCTCTAACGCACTGGCGGGCTATTTGGCGATGGCTATATGAGCCGACGGAATCAATTAATGATTTATTTGCATAAGGTCTTTCAAATAACCCAAGTTCAAATTTTATTCTAAGAATACGGGAAACTGCGTCGTCAATACGGGACATGGGAATCTTTCCCGCACTAACAAGTTCATTCATTGCTTTATAAAAATCTTTATAGCGCAGGGGCAGCATAACCATGTCAATACCGGCATTTATTGATTTATCAACATCCTCCTCATAATTGCTGCCCAATTGGTCTATAGCTGCCCAATCAGAGACTACGAATCCCTTGAAGCCTAATTCATTTTTCAATACATCCGTAAGCCAATATTTATTTCCGTGCATCTTCTCACCATTTATACTACTATAAGAAGCCATAACACTTCCCACACCCGCCTTAATTGCGGCAATATAGGGAGGTAAGAATAATTTTCTTATAGTAGCTTCGTTGTCAATAGTATTGCCCTGGTCTACTCCATTAAAAGTTCCCCCATCTCCCAGATAATGTTTAGCGCAAGCTAAGATACTTGTGTGCCCCGACAGTTTATCGCCTTGGAAGCCTTGAATTTCAGCGGCGCCCAATTCTGCTACTAAATCCGGAGACTCGCCAAAACTTTCATAAGTGCGTCCCCATCTTTCGTTTCTGACAACAGCAATACACGGCGCGAATGTCCAGTTGATACCTGTAGCAGCGAGTTCTTCTGCTGTAACTCTTCCCTCATCTTTAACAAGATTAGGATCTCTTGTACAGCCCATACCAATATTGTGCGGAAAGATTGTAGCTCCGTAGATATTATTATTACCATGGACGGCATCTATACCGTATATGATAGGAATCTTTAACCTTGTGTTTAAGGCATAACTTTGTAGAGAATCATACAAGCTCGCCCAGGTATTGGTCTTATTATCTCCGAGGTCGGAGTCACCGCCGCTTAAAATAGAGCCTATAAAATACTTTGTAATATCGGATTTATTATTTATTATACCCGTATGATCGACTTGCATTATCTGACCGATTTTCTCCTCCAAAGTCATTCTGCTCAAAAGGTCTTCAACCCTTGTCTCAACCGGCTTAGTAGAGTCTAAATATACTGGAGTTGTAGTTTGCGCAGATAATTTGACGGTAAGAGTAAACAATGCAAATAAAATTGTCAGCTCGATAGTATTTAATGTTTTTTTCATAAAAATTACTCTTTCTTAAAAATTGAGGAAATTCCATTTCGCTTTATCGAATGGGGTAAATAATTTTAAGTTTGATAAATTATTAAATAGATCAAAATATATACCATAGCAAAACCGCATTAAAATCAAATATTTTAGTGTCTAGTTTTATTTTATTGATAAACCTTTTTATAAATTAGATAAAAATGTGAAGACACAAAGACAAGATCAAGTTTCATTTTGTATAAATGATTGATTTGATTCTTTGGGGTTTATTATTGGAAAGATAGAAGTTAATTGTAAGATAAGTTCAAGATAAGGCTATTTGAAGTGCATTCAGAGTGTATTGAGAGTGCATTCAGAATGTTTTGACAGGTAATATTGATTTGATTTCCCTTTTTTAACTGGTTTTGGAAGAATAAAATGTATCTGCTAAAAAGTTTTAAGATGCTGAGAAAAAGAACTAATGTCTGACTATTGTCGAACATATTAAACTGTAATATATTAACCAAGAAAGAAATAGAATTGACATTTCTTGTTTACGAATTAAAATAAAAGCCTTAATGATATCTACAACAATAGATTTTCATAAATTTTACTAACTTATAGCAAGTGAGTTTGTTAATTCTAAATTAATGGCACAAAAGGATGCACATATGGGTTTAATTATTCGCCGAGTTCTGGTATTAAATTTTTTAATGATTATATTTTTATCAAGTGAGATTTTACCGGCAGGGCACTTAAACAGCAGTAACCTTTTGCCCGGTTTTAAGGAAAGCAGGTATTTTAATGAGCAAATTTTATCTTTCAGCATGGAGCCAAACATAAATGTTGAAATAAATGCTCCAAGCCCTCAAACTTTCGATTCGAATAAAAAAGTACTTTTGATCTTTTACGCTACACCAAATATGAATACGATAGATCAAACTATTGGCAAACAAATGCAGCCTGGAGATGATTGGCATTACAATATTC
>JAJYCM010000337.1 GCA_021778375.1 Bacteroidota bacterium | reverse complement strand
AATCATGATAAATATTTTCTTTATAATCTCCGGTAACCCAAGCTAAAAGGACTTCCTCTTTTTGTCTTGTATAAAACAAAGGCGAAATTACAGGCTGCTGCAAAGAATAATAACCCACCCTAGTTTGAGCATCGCCCCATGATTCGAATGGATGGCTTATTGGTAATACATAGTTTGCTAATTCCGAAGATTCATTCTCGCTTTCGGTTAAAGAAATTACCAGTGGAACTTTTTTGACAGCATCAACAAATCCTGAATCGGACGGAAGATGATAAATGGGATTAGAATCAAAATTAATTATAGCGCCGATTTTACCTTCATTCATGGATTGAACTAAACTTTCCCATTCTTCAGTTTTAGTCAAAGAAGAATCCGGAAGTTCTGTTGTATCTGGATTATAAAGCTTTGAATTTCCAAGAGCATCATTAAGAAGATTAACGGCTACATGAACATTTTCAGGAAGAGTTCTGCCGGCATGAATAATTGCAGACCCTCTATTATTTAATAAGTCCTTTACTAACAATTCTAGCACATTACCATAAAGAGAATTTTTTTGAGCAAAATCATAAAGATTAAATTGACTTAGAATATCTGGATCGACAGAAATACTGCCAACACCTTGTTTGGAAATTTCATTGAGCAGAGACATGACAAATTCAAATTGCAAATCGGGGCGAAGGCGCATTCTATAGTCGGCGTTCATGCCGGTTAGCGATAGATTACCTTCGATAGAATATAGTCTATTAAAATTATCGAGGTCGCTTGTATTTCTATTATCTGCAAACATTCTTGAAGTTTCCACTCTATTTCCATCGGTGCCGAGGAAATCGGATTCTAAAGCAAGAATAATTTTTGCTTTATCCCATTTTATTGAAGGGAATAAACCTGAGCCATAACATTTTTTCCATGCTGAGTTTTTAATTTCTTCATTAAACAACTCATACGAATATAGCTTTGCACCGGGATATTTCTGTTGGAAATCTTGAATAACTTTTAATGTTGTAGGAGATATAATTTTATGAGATATAATAGAAATTTCTTTTCCGCCGGCTTTTGCCAATGCACTTGAAATTTCTTGGTCAATATGCTGCCAAGTTGATTTCATAAAATTGCCCGAGCTGGTTTTTCTTAAAGGCTGCTGTAATCGTTCTGGGTCGTACAAACTTAAAATTGCAGACTGTGCTTTTGCAGAAGTTTTTCCTTTACTGACCGGATGATCGGGATTACCGTCAACTTTTATTGGTCTCCCCTCTCGAGTCTTAATCAAAATTCCATAATCCTGCCCATTATCAATAAAAGTAGAAGCATAATAATTTGGTTTGCCTAGAGTAATCTCCTCAGGTTTAGTATTGTATGGAATAATTTTTCCGTTGCCGTTATAGTCTGAGCATCCTGCGGCAGCAAGCGCAGCCGAAGCGCTTACCAAAGCAAGAAATTTTCTTCTTGAAACTCCGGGTAATTTATCAACATCAAATTCGTCTTCTACTCCCTTTTGGAACTCAAGTTTCTTAGCTTCGGTAAAGGAGATATCTTTATATAACTCCTTGAAACTCTGCCAATAATTTGGATCAGATTCTTTTGACTGCCCGTTATTATTTTGTTTATCAAAATTTTCAGCCATTATTATCACCTAATTTATTCCGGCTTACCGCAAGCGGATTTATTCTAACTTTTATTTTTTGAGAATTTTCTTTGAAATTGTATTTACTCTTAAAGAGCAAGTTCAGCGGGAATATACGAAGTAAGAATAACCCGGCTAATCCAGCGCCTAAGGAAATAAAAAAATCTTTCCGTTCAAATTTTTTGTTAAACAATTTTTGAATATTCATTAAAACTCCTTCACCAACTAACGATGGCAAGCATAACAGTTTTCAGGTCCATTTTTAATATTTTTAAGATAAGGCAATTTTTCTTGGGCGTGCCTATGACAGTTCAAACATGCAGACATAGCAAACGAATGAACTTGGACAATCCTGTCCATTTGTGCGACATCGCCGTGGCAGCTTTCACATTTGATACCCATATTAACGTGTACGCTATGATTGAAATAAACAAAATCAGGGACCTTATGAACTCTTACCCATGGTATTGGTTTTTCTTCTGTATAATATGCAGTTAATTTTTTTATTTCGGGAGAATCTTTTTTGGCAATGCTATGGCAATTCATGCAAGTGTGAGGAGGGGGTACCATTGCATGCCGTGATAATTCTACGCCCGTATGACAATACTGGCAATCAATTTTCATTTCGCCGGCATGAAGCTTATGAGAAAAATTTATCGGCTGAACAGGGCTATATCCTACATTGTCTCTCTCTGATCGCGTTGCAAAATAAGTAACGGTAAAAGAAGCAATTATAATAAAAAGAGTAATAGGTAGACGAACGCGAAGGATATAATCAAGTAAAGATTTTTTCATCTTAAGCTTTCACCATTTTCAAAAAGATAAAAAGATATAAAATTAATTTTAGAGACCTTAGTTTAGGAATAAGAAATAAAATTTCGTCCAAACTAATTATTTTAATTAATTATTTAAGTGTGGGGAATATTTTCCGCAAAAATTTTATTTAGAAATATTATTGTAACGATTAAAAAAAAATGTTGTGGCAAACTTAGAAAATTAATGCTATAAAACAAATATTAAGTTTTGTTTAACTTTAGTTTTTTATAACTTAAAAAGTCTACTCCCTAATACATTTTTTTTGTGAGGAAAATTTATTTAAATAATAACTTACCCTAAGTGATATGTATCATTATAAAGAGCAATCTCGCTTTAAAAAAGGAAAGTTGGCGAATAAAATAATTCAGATGTAAGAAAGGTCAATAAAAGAATCTTTGGGGAAGTTATTTATTGGCGTTTAATGATTTTTTGACAAAACTAACAGGGTGCATTATTTCAACATTGACGTGAAATTTTTTTGCTCCATATTTAAGCTGCGAAATACAGCCCGGATTTGCGGCTAAAACAATTTTCGAATTAGTTTTCATTATATTATTCATTTTCCTTTCAAGAAGCTTCATCGAGTCGTTATAATGAGTGATGTTATAAATACCGGCGCTGCCGCAACACCAGGTAGATTCTTCAAGTTCGTTAAAAGATAATTCAGGGATGGATTGTAAAACTTTTCTTGGTTCCGAAAATATTTTTTGAGTA
>JAJYCM010000336.1 GCA_021778375.1 Bacteroidota bacterium | reverse complement strand
AATTTAATTAATTTGGTTCAACAAAAACAATAATAATAAAATTCTAAATCGCTTACGGTATTTAATTTCGGACTGAAGCATAAATGCTGAGGTTACTGCACGACATAACTTGCGTTAGGTGATTTATTAAAGAAAAATTTTATGCGAATGAAAATATCTCTATTTTAACACCTTAATTTTAAATGACACATTTTCTGAATATAAGATTAATATACAATGATTGATTTTGAACTTTTAAAAAAGATAATTCTCGAACATAATTCCTTTCTACTTACGACTCATGTTAATCCAGATGCAGATGCAATAGGTTCCGAAGTTGCATTCTATTTTATTTTAAAAGAGCTAGGCAAAGAAGTGTATATAGTAAACTATAGCGATACTCCTTACAACCTTGAATTTCTTGACCGGGATAGAAAGATCGAAAAGTTTGAAGCTGAAAAACACTCTTCGCTTTTTAATAAGGTAGATGTATTGGTTGCACTTGATTTTAATCGCTCTAACAGAATAGTAAAAATGCGTGATAGTTTTGAAAACTCGGCTAAATTAAAAATCTGTATTGATCATCATCAGGATCCGGAAAATTTTGCAAACTATTTTTTCAATGATGAGCAATATAGTGCTACCGGGCATGTTATTTTTAATTTGATTGAAAAAACCAATATAGTAAAGCTTAACTATCAAACAGCCTATCCAATTTATGCAGCAATTATGACAGATACTGGCTCCTTTCGTTTTGATAGAACAACACCTGAAATTCATATGATAGCAGCTAAATTGCTGATTCAAGGTGTTAAACCTGATGAGGTTTATGACCGACTTTATGATCAAAGCAAGTTTAGCAAAATTAAACTTCTTGGAAAAACTCTCCATTCTTTACAGCTATATGGAGATAAGAATCAAATAGGATATATGAAAATTACTCGCGATGATTTTGCAGTTACCGATGCGGTAGAATCGGATACTGAGAATTTTGTCAATTTTTCTTTATCCGTTGAAGGTGTGAAGATTGGATTATTATTTATAGAGTTGGAGGAAGGATTTAAAGTCAGCTTCAGATCAAAAGGGAAAATACCTGTAAATAAGCTAGCAGCTGAGTTTGGCGGAGGTGGTCACATCAACGCTGCTGGAGCTAGAATTATCGACTACAGTCTAATGGACCTATTACCTCAAATTCTTAAAAAAACTGAAAAATACTTAGATAAATAGAAAGTTAAATTATGGTCAAGTTAGTAATCGCATCGGGTACAAAAAAAATATTGTACAAACCCTTTTCTTCTTCCTTACGATATTTAATAAACGAAAAGAAAATCGATGTAAGCTTAGAGAATCTTGTAAAGGTTTTTAATGTAAGCTTAACAGAAATGCAAAGAAAAACATTTCTTTCGAAAAATGGAAGCGATATAAAACTCCATAAACATGACGGCAAACCGGATGAGATAATAATTTCAAAAGTTAAAATTGATGAGTCTTTTTCACCGGATTATTTTAGAAATTATTTAGCTGGATTTATCCCTACCCTTGAAAATGAAGCTGTAAAGAACCTTCATATTTTTATTCCAAAGTATGATCCTTTTAAAAATTATTTTAGTAGTGAGGAATATTACTACCAAACTTTTATTGAAGGAGTTTATCTAGGGAATTATTCTTTTGAAAAATATAAGTCCGAAAAAAAAGAACATAAAATATTGAATGTGAATTTCTATGCAGAAAACAGTAAAAAGTTAAATATCGCGATTAGCAAAACTAAATTAGTTGTGGCGGGATTAAATTTTGCCAGGGACTTACAAAATGAACCGGCAGAAAAATTAAATCCTTCCGAATTTGCAAAAAGAATATCAGCTGAACTAAAAAAAGTTGGAGTTAGTGTAAAAGTATTTAACGAGATTGACATCCGTCAAAAAAATATGGGCGGATTATTGGCGGTGGGAAAGGGAAGCGCAACCCCACCCCGTTTTATTGTTATAGAATATTCTGGAATTTCAAAAAGTAAAAAAATAAAAAAGAAAATTGCATTAGTCGGAAAAGGGATTACGTTTGACTCTGGAGGAATATCTATTAAGCCCGCAGCGGATATGTGGGAAATGAAAGCAGACATGTCGGGGGGAGCTGTAGTTGCGGGTACAATATTAGCAGCTGCAAAAGCAAAGCTTAGTGTAAATATAATAGGAATAATTCCGGCAGCGGAAAATATGGTCTCGGGAAATTCAATGCGACCCGGAGATATTGTGATTACTTCTTCGGGTAAAAGTATTGAAGTCGATAACACAGATGCCGAAGGTAGAATGATTTTGGCTGATGGTCTTTCTTATGCATCGAAGCTGAAACCTGATTTCATAATAGATCTGGCCACTTTAACCGGTGCTTGTGTTGTTGCACTTGGAGAATTTGTTGCAGGACTTTTTACAAAAGATGATAAGCTGGCAAAAGATTTGTACCGCACCGGTTTAGAAACTCATGAGCGGCTTTGGCGTTTGCCAATGTGGGATGACTACAATGTGCTGAATAAGAGCGAAGTTGCTGATGTAAAGAACATCGGTGGGAAATGGGGAGGGGCAATTTCAGCGGCTAAGTTTTTAGAAAATTTTGTTGATAAAAAAATACCCTGGGCGCATATTGATATTGCAGGCCCCGCTATTGCCAATAATTATAATAACTACACAAAAAAATATATGACAGGCTTTGGTGTAAGGCTGTTGTTTGAATATTTATATAAAATTTAACCGGATCTCTTTTCACATTTTCCGTCTTTCATTTCAAATACTTCATCTGCTAATTTTACTAATTCGGAATTGTGCGTAACGATGATAAAAGTTTTATTAAGTTTATCTCTCAGACTGACAATAATTTGATTTATTATTTCGCTATTAGCAGAGTCGAGATTACCCGTTGGTTCATCCGCGAAAATTATTGCAGGATCATTTGCAAGCGCCCTTGCAACGGCAACTCTTTGTTGTTCGCCGCCGGAGAGCTCTGCTGGTTTATGATTTGCGCGATTTGATAATCCAACCGATTCAATTAATTCTTTGGACCTCTTGACAGCAGCACTAAAAGATTTTCCGCTAATCATTTGAGGAATAGCAACGTTTTCAAGAGCAGTAAATTCTGGAAGAAGATGGTGGAATTGAAAAACGAACCCGACATTTTTATTCAGATC
>JAJYCM010000035.1 GCA_021778375.1 Bacteroidota bacterium | reverse complement strand
TTTGATTATCTTTTACTTTGTGACTCAACGCAGATTTTCGCGCAAGCTTCTTAATTTTCTTTGGAAGATCCTCTCTATAATCTCTTGGGCGTGGTCCGAATATTGTTCCACCGCCAACCCAGAGAGGAGATCTAGTCGTTCCAGCGCGAGCGCCGCCCCTTCCCTTTTGCTTCCATGGTTTTTTACCACCGCCTCTTACTTCACCTCTTTCTTTAGTTTTAGAGGTACCTTGTCTTTGATTTGCAAGATAAGATTTTACCGCAAGGTAAATAGCATGATCGTTTGGTTCGAAACCAAAAATATCATCCGCCAATTCCAATTTTTCATCGGAAAGAGTTCCGTCAATTTTATAAATATCTAATATCATTTTATTACCGAATTACTTCTTTATTAATTCAACATAGGAATTAATGGAGCCTGGAACAGCTCCTTTAACTAAAATTAAATTTTGTTCAAGCAAAATTTTAATAACTTTTAAGTTGGAAACGGTTACATTTTCATAACCCATTCTCCCTGCCATTCGCTGACCTTTGAATACCCTCGAAGGATATGAGCTAGCACCAATCGATCCAGGAGCTCTCAAGCGATCACTCTGTCCGTGTGTTGTACCACCAACTCCGCCAAAACCATGGCGCCTCATAACACCTTGGAAACCTTTTCCCTTGCTTTTACCTTTGACTTTAATTTTTTCGCCTTCAGCGAATAAATCAACTTTAATTTCATCACCAATTTTAAATTCTGTGCCGGCAAATTTAAATTCTTTCAAGACTTTACTCGGAGTAAGGTTGTTTTTTTTAAATTGTCCGCTTAATGGCTTTGTAATATTCTTTTCTTTTCTTTCGCCAAACCCGAGCTGCAGGGCTTCATAACCATCTTTTTCTTTCGTGCGGATGGCAACAACCTTGCAAGGACCAGCTTGTATAACTGTAACAGGTACAATTTCGCCCTCAGCATTAAAAACTGTTGACATTCCAATTTTCTTTCCTATAATACCAGACATCTTGGCTCCCAAATTCATTAAAGCTTAATCTCAATATCAACACCCGCCGGTATATCTAATTTACTTAGAGAATCGACGGTTTTATTATTTGAATTATGTATATCAATTATCCTTTTGTGCGCTCTAGTTTCAAATTGCTCGCGTGATTTTTTGTCTACGTGAGGCGATCTTAAAACAGTGTAGACAGTTCTTCTTGTCGGAAGCGGTATCGGCCCAGAAACAACAGCACCTGTGCTTCTAACAGTTTTAATTATTTTTTCGGTAGACTTGTCTATCAAAATATGATCGTATGATTTTAATTTAATTCTAATCTTTTGACCTGGCACTTAAGAACTCCTTATAATTATTAGACACGAAAAGGGAGCTTCTGCTCCCTTCACGGTTTCAATAAATTTTATTCTAATATTTTTGTAACTATTCCGGCGCCTACTGTTCTTCCGCCTTCACGAATTGCAAAACGCAATCCTTCTTCCATCGCTATTTCACCGATTAATTCAACCGAAAGATTTACTTTATCACCCGGCATAACCATCTCGGTTCCGGAAGGAAGAGTAGCAACACCAGTAACATCAGTAGTTCTAAAATAAAATTGAGGTCTATATCCATTAAAGAAAGGTGTATGACGACCACCTTCATCTTTAGAAAGAATATAAACTTCACCTTCAAATTTTTTATGAGGGGTTATTGAACCTGTTTTTGCAAGAACCATTCCTCGTTCAATTTCATTCTTGTCAACACCTCTTAAAAGAATACCAGCATTGTCTCCAGCCATAGCTGAATCGAGTTCTTTTCTAAACATTTCAATACCGGTTACAACAGTTTTCTTGTGAAGACCTAATCCGATGAGTTCAACCTCTTCCTGAATTTTAACCTGACCTCTTTCAACTCTTCCAGTAGCCACAGTACCACGACCAGTAATTGAGAAAACGTCCTCGACAGGCATTAAAAATGGTTTATCGGTATCTCTTTTAGGTATCGGAATATAACTATCTACCGCATCCATAAGTTCCCAGATGCAGGTATATCTTGGATCATCGACAGGTGCATTACTTGAACCAGCTTCCAAGGCCTTTAAAGCAGAACCCTTAATAATAGGGATTTCATCGCCAGGGAATTCATAATAATTTAATAAGTCTCTTAATTCAACTTCAACAAGCTCAATTAATTCCGGATCATCAACCATATCAATTTTATTCATAAAAACAACAATTTTTGGAACACCTACTTGACGAGCAAGAAGAATATGCTCTCTTGTTTGAGGCATTGGACCATCTGTTGCAGCTACCACAAGAATTGCACCATCCATTTGAGCCGCACCGGTTATCATGTTTTTAACATAATCTGCGTGCCCAGGACAATCAACGTGAGCATAATGTCTCTTTGCTGTTGAATATTCAACGTGAGCAGTTGCAATAGTAATACCTCGTTCTCGTTCTTCCGGAGCATTATCAATGCTATCAAAAGTTCTAATTTCAGATAATCCCTTCCGTGCGAGAGCCATAGTGATGGCAGCCGTTAAAGTAGTTTTGCCATGATCTACGTGACCGATTGTACCTACGTTAACATGAGGTTTACTTCTATCAAATTTTTCTTTTGCCATCTAAATTCTCCTTAATTTTTCTTATTAAATATTAATCTTTGCTATGTAGTTAATGCTGATTTTTTTCCCAATGATTTTTCGGCTATCTCTTCCGCTATACTCTTAGGGACTTCATGGTAATGAGCAAACTGCATTGTATATATTGCCCGACCCTGAGTCATTGATCTCAAGACAGTAGCATATCCGAACATTTCTGAAAGCGGAACTATCGATTTAATTACCTGAGCATCTTTTCTTGCCGAAAAACCTTCAATTTTGCCTCGACGGGAATTAAGATCACCCATAACATCGCCTAAATATTCTTCCGGCGTAACAACTTCCACATCCATGATAGGTTCAAGAAGAACTGGTTTTGCTTTTTTTGCTCCCTCTTTAAATGCAATTGATCCGGCTACCTTAAAAGATAATTCATCAGAATCAACATCATGATAAGAACCATCATAAATTTTTGCTTTAATGTCTACGACAGGAAAACCAGCAACAACACCGTTTCTCATTGCTTCCTGAATACCCTGGGATACTGCCGGAACATATTCTTTAGGAACTACTCCGCCAACAATTCCATTGATAAATTCATATCCTTTGCCGGGTTCATTTGGACCAAGTTCAATCCAGACGTGACCATATTTGCCGCGCCCTCCGGATTGTTTAATGAACTTACCTTCTGAATCTACTGTCTGTGTTATTGTTTCTCTGTAGGCAACTTGCGGTTTGCCGACATTTGCCTCAACCTTAAATTCACGCTTCATTCTGTCAACAAGAATTTCAAGATGAAGCTCTCCCATTCCGCTAATAAGAGTCTGACCCGTTTCTTCGTCAACTTTTATTTTGAAGGTAGGATCTTCATCGGATAATTTAACAAGTGATTCAGATAATTTATCCTGATCGGCTTTTGTCTTGGGTTCGATAGCAATCTGTATAACCGGCTCAGGAAATATTATTTTTTCCAACATGACTGGATCTTCTTCAGAGCAAAGCGTATCTCCGGTTTTTGTAAATTTCAAACCCACGGCAGCTGCAATATCACCGCACTGTACTTCATCAATTTCTTCCCTGTGATTTGCATGCATCTGAAGCAACCGGCTAATTCTTTCTTTCTTACCACTTACAGCATTATATATGTAAGATCCAGAATGTAGGGTGCCGGAATAAACCCTAAAAAACGTAAGTTTACCAACGTATGCATCATTCATAATTTTAAAAGCCAATGCCGTAAATTTTTCATTCGGATCAACTTTTCTGATAATTTTATCATTTAATCCTATATGATGAGCTTCGATTTCTTTTGAATCAAAAGGAGATGGAAGAAAATCAACAACAGAATCAAGAAGATTCTGCACACCTTTATTTTTAAAAGCTGACCCACATAAAACTGGGACAATTTTTAATTCAATCGTAGCTTTTCTTAAGACGCTTTTAATTTCTTCAGCGCTTATTTCTTTTCCATCAAGATATTTGACCAAGAGAGTATCATCAACGTCCGATACGGCTTCAAGCATCTCGGTTCTATACTTATTTGCAAGTTCAACAAGATCATGGGGAATTGCTATTTCCTCAAAAGTTGCTCCAAAAGTTTCCTCGTGATACATTCTTGCTTTGAATGTAATCAAATCAATAACACCGGTAAATAAATCCCCCTCACCGATAGGTAGATTTATAGGGATTGCATTAGCGCCTAAACGGTCTTTCATCATTTGAAGCGCGTTATAAAAGTCAGCCCCCGTCCTATCCATTTTATTGATAAAAGCAATTCTTGGTACTTGATATTTATCAGCTTGTCTCCAGACAGTTTCAGATTGGGGTTCAACGCCGCCAACAGCGCAGAACAAAGCAACCGCTCCATCTAAAACTCTTAAAGATCTTTCAACTTCTACGGTAAAATCAACGTGGCCTGGTGTGTCAATAATATTTATTTGATGATTATCCCAGAAGCAAGTTGTAGCCGCGCTAGTGATTGTTATACCTCTTTCTTTTTCCTGCTCCATCCAATCCATAGTCGCAGCACCGTCATGAACTTCGCCTATTCTATGAAGTTTGCCGGTATAAAATAATATGCGCTCGGTAGTAGTAGTTTTACCGGCGTCGATATGAGCCATAATACCAATGTTTCTTACTTTATCTATCGGAAGTCTTGTCGCCATACTATAAATCTAATTCTCTTTCTAATCTTTCTTACTAAATTATTACCACTTAAAATGAGCAAACGCCTTATTAGCTTCAGCCATTTTATGCGTATCTTCTTTTTTCTTAACAGCCGAGCCTTCATTATTGGAAGCCGCAATAAGTTCGGAGGCTAACTTTAATGACATTGATTTTTCATTTCTTGCGCGTGCGTATGTTCTAATCCATCTCATTGCCAAAGCAGTTCTTCTTTCTGATCTTACTTCAGTTGGCACTTGATAAGTCGCTCCACCAACGCGTCTGCTTCTAACTTCAATAACCGGTTGAGTATTAGTGATAGCCTTTTTAAAAACTTCTAAACCATTTCTTTTTGTTCTCTCTTCAATTATATCAAAAGCTTTATAAACGACATAACGCGCATTCGATTTCTTTCCGTCATACATAATTGAATTAATAAATCGCGAAACCATCACATCATTAAATTTGGGATCCGGTTTTAAAAATCTTCTTTCTGAATTTTTCTTTCTCATAAGTTATTTAGCCTTTGGTTTTTTAGCACCATATTTAGATCTACCTTTTTTTCTATCTTCAACTCCACTTGTATCCAAAGTACCTCTAATGATATGATAGCGAACTCCAGGCAGATCCTTAACTCTTCCGCCACGAATTAATACAATTGAATGCTCCTGCAAATTGTGTCCTTCTCCAGGAATATAAGCTGTAACTTCCATACTATTTGTAAGCCTAACTCTAGCAACTTTTCTCAAGGCCGAGTTTGGTTTCTTTGGAGTAGAAGTATAAACTCGTGTGCATACACCCCTCTTCTGGGGGCAAGCATCAAGAGCCGGGGCTTTTTTCTTTGCAAGGATTTGGACCCGTCCTTTTCTTATCAACTGATTTATCGTAGGCACTAAATTCTCCTAAATTTCCATTTTAAAAAATTTCAGACTTCTAATATAGACTTTAACCAAAATTTTGTCAAGAAATCCTTTAAATATTTTTGTTTTTTTTTGTTAATTCGACAAAAAATTCCAATTTATTTTCAAAAACCGGATTTTACACCAAATTATTCCAATTAAGCTTGGATATTTTCTTCTTCTTCTTTCTTTTCCGCTACTAATTCTTCCGCATTAAGAACTATACTTTGATATTTCTTTAGTCCACTACCAGCCGGGATTAGATGTCCCATAACAACATTTTCCTTTAAACCAAGTAAGTGGTCAACCTTTGCTTCAGTTGCAGCATTAGCTAACACTTTTGTAGTTTCCTGGAATGAAGCAGCAGAAATGAAGCTCTCTGTTTGAAGCGCAGCTTGAGTTATCCCGAGAAGAACATGTTCAAAAGTAGCGGGTTCAGCATCCCTTGCAATGATTGGCTTTTTACTTTTCTTCTTCAGTTCAGAATTAATTTCCCGGAACTTGCTCTTGATAAGTAACTGACCATCTTTAAATCGGGAATCACCTTTATCTTCAATGCGAACCATATTCATAATTTTATTGTTCTCTTCAATAAATTCATTTCTATCAACAGCATCTTCTTCAAGGAATTTTGTATCACCTGGAGAAACGATTTTAATTTTTTGAAGCATTTGCTTTACAATTACTTCAATATGTTTATCATTAATTTTTACACCTTGTAAACGGTAAACGTCTTGAATTTCATTTACAAGATATTCCTGAACGGCGCTTGTACCTTTAATCTTCAAAATATCATGTGGATTTATCGGTCCGTCGGTAATCTTTTCGCCAGCTGGAATTTCGTCGCCTTCCTGCACAAGCACATGTTTTCCGAGAGGAACATTATAGCGCTTTTCATCTGAATTATCAGGAGCAATAACTATAATTTCCCTTGAACCTTTTTTACGATTACCAAATTTTACAGTACCTTCAATCTCCGAAACAATCGCAGTTTCTTGTGGGCTTCTGGCTTCGAAAAGTTCAGTAACCCTCGGCAAGCCACCGGTTATATCGCGGCTCTTACTTTGCTGCTTTGAAATTTTGGCTAAGATTGTTCCACCGGGTACTGATTCTCCTTCATCAACAGACAGGTAAGCTCTTGTCGGTATGTTGAATGACTTTTTATTACCATCTTCACCTTCAATGATTATACTCGGAGTAAGGTTCTTATCCTTTGATTCAATAACAACTTTTTGCACGTGACCGGTTTGCTCATCCGTTACCTGCTGCAAAGTTGAGCCATCAATCATATCTGCAAATTTAACCTTGCCTGATATATCCGAAAGAATAACCGCATTGTATGGATCGTGATTATAAAGTGGAGTACGTTTTTTAACAAGCTGTCCATCAGTTACAACCAATTCAGCACCGTAAGGAACGTCATATTTCTTTACCTGTCGGTTGTTATTATCAAAAATTCCGATAATACCTCTTCTGCCGGTAACAATTCTGACAACGCCGAGGAAATCAGATTTTTCCACATAGACAACTTTTTCAAATCTTGCAATTCCTTCAACTGCGCTTTCTACTTGAGACTGCGATGCAATTCTTGAAGAAGTACCGCCAAGATGGAAAGTTCTTAAAGTAAGCTGAGTACCGGGTTCACCAATTGATTGTGCAGCTACAATTCCAACAGCTTCTCCAATCTCTACGAGTTTGCCATTGGTCAAATTTCTGCCGTAGCATTTTGCACAAACACCACGCTTCGATTCGCAAGTTAATACAGTTCTAATGTATACCGAATCGATACTTGCGTCTTCTATTTTTTCAGCTATTTCATCGGTAATAATTTCTCCGGCTGCTATAATAATTTCATTAGACTTAGGATCATACACATCTTCTTGAGCAACGCGCCCGGCAATTCTTTCCCCTAAAGGCTCTCTTTCTTGTTCAACATCTTTTAATGCTGTAACTTCGATACCAAGAATAGTTCCGCAATCAATTTCAGAAATAATAACGTCCTGCGAAACATCGACTAAACGCCTTGTTAAATAACCAGCATCAGCAGTCTTTAAAGCAGTATCAGCAAGGCCTTTCCTTGCTCCATGTGTTGAAATAAAATATTCAAGAACCGAAAGACCTTCTTTGAAGTTTGCGACGATCGGGTTTTCGATAATTTCACCCGCTTGTCCGGATAAACTTTTTTGTGGTTTCATCATAAGACCGCGCATACCGGCAAGCTGGCGAACCTGTTCCTGCGAACCTCTTGCACCGGAGTCAACCATCATGTGAAGAGAATTAAAACCTTGATTATGTCCTTTAATTTTTTCCATCAGAGCACGAGCAACATCGTTGGTAGTGTGAGTCCAAACGTCAATAATTTTATTATAGCGCTCGGCATCTGTAATAACTCCTTGCTCATGTTCGTTTAGAATCGCTTCAACCTTTTTATTTGCTTTAGAAATAAGATTTTCTTTTTCCTCCGGAATAATCATATCGGCATAACTTACTGATAAGCCGCCAGCAGTAGAATACCTAAAACCAAGATCTTTCAAATCATCAAGAAACTTTGCAGTTACTTTATTTCCAAGCTTCATAAACATTTGACCGATAAAACCACCGAATGTCTTTTTGATAAGAAGTTGATTGAAGTAACCCATTTCCTTCGGAACAATTTGGTTAAAAATTACCCGGCCGGTAGTTGTCTCCGTCATTTCGCCGTTAATTTTAACTTTAATTTTTGAATGTAGCCCTATAACTTTTGAGTTATATGCAATAATTACTTCTTCAGATGTGCCAAAAATCATTCCTTCCCCTTTTTCACCATCCTTAAGTTTTGTAAGATAGTAGCATCCAAGAACGATATCTTGAGTAGGGACAACAACTGGACTACCATTTTGCGGTGAAAGAATATTATGGCTACTGAGCATCAACAACGAAGCCTCAAGTTGAGCCTCAAAGGATAGAGGAATATGCACAGCCATCTGGTCGCCGTCAAAGTCAGCATTAAAAGCCGTACAGACCATCGGATGAAGTTGAATTGCCTTTCCATCGATTAATATCGGCTGAAAAGCTTGAATGCCTAATCTGTGAAGCGTCGGGGCACGATTTAGGAGAATTGGATGTCCTTCTATAATTTTTGCAAGCATATCCCAGATTATTGGATCTTTTCTATCGACAACTTTTCTTGCGCTCTTTACGGTTTTGTTGTGTCCTCTTTCAATTAATTTTCTTATGATGAACGGTTTGAAAAGCTCTACCGCCATATCTTTTGGTAAACCGCATTGGTGCAGTTTTAATTCAGGGCCAACAACAATTACAGAACGCCCGGAATAGTCAACTCTCTTGCCAAGTAAATTTTGACGGAATCGACCTTGCTTTCCTTTTAGCATATCGCTCAATGATTTTAGCGGCCTGTTGTTGTCGCTTCTTACAGCACTGCCTCTACGCGAGTTATCGAACAATGCATCTACTGCCTCCTGGAGCATTCTCTTTTCATTACGAAGAATAACTTCAGGGGCTTTAATATCAATTAATCTTTTCAAACGATTATTACGAATGATAACCCTTCTATAAAGATCATTCAAATCGCTGGTCGCAAATCTTCCGCCTTCAAGAGGAACTAATGGACGAAGTTCAGGCGGAATAACCGGGACATAGTTCATAACCATCCACTCTGGTTTATTCGGGACCTTTCCTTCTTCTTCTTTGAAGGATTCAAGTACTCTTAATCTTTTTAAGATATCTGCTTTTTTCTGTTGAGAAGTTTCAACCTGGAGCTGGTCTCTTAAAGCTTTTGATAATTTTTCAACATCGGTTTGCCTTAAGATTTCTTTAACAGCATCACCACCAATTCTTGCAACAAATTTTTTAGGATCAGAATTGTCTAATTTTTCATTACCAGCGGGAAGAGATTGAATGACTTCAAAATATTGGTCTTCGGAAATTAAATCGAGCCGGCTTAATCCCGTTGGACCCGGGTTGATAACGATATAAGATTCATAATAAATAACTTTTTCAAGTTCTTTAAGGCTTATACCGATAATATTTCCAATTTTTGACGGTTGCGATCTGAAAAACCAAATATGAACGATAGGAACAGCAAGACCAATATGCCCCATTCTTTCCCGTCTTACACTTTTTTGGGTTACTTCCACACCGCATCTATCGCAAATAATTCCTTTATAACGGATTCTTTTATACTTACCGCAGAAGCATTCCCAATCGCGGGTTGGTCCAAAAATCTTTTCACAAAACAAACCATCTTTCTCCGGACGGAATGAGCGATAGTTTATGGTTTCAGGTTTTGTAACCTCTCCATAAGATCTTGATAAAATATCATCAGGGCTTGCTAAACTAATAGTGATACTATTTATATCACGCATTGCATTTTCTTGAATTCTAAATGGCATTTTTATATCTCCAAATTTCTAAGTGAAAAAAGTGTCCTTAATACCGGACTTGCTCTACGGATGTTAATTAATTTTTATATCTAAGCCTAAGCCTTGAAGTTCTTTAATTAACACGTTGAACGATTCAGGAACATTTGGCTCCTGTAAGTTTTCACCCTTAACTATTGCTTCGTAAACCTTAGCTCTACCGGCAACATCATCGCTTTTAACAGTAAGGATTTCTTGAAGGATATGAGAAGCTCCGTAGCCTTCTAGTGCCCAGACTTCCATTTCTCCAAATCTTTGACCGCCAAATTGTGCCTTGCCGCCAAGCGGTTGTTGAGTAATAAGAGAGTAAGGTCCTATGGATCTTGCATGAATTTTATCATCAACAAGATGACTTAGTTTCAACATATATATATATCCACAAGTTACCTTCTGATGAAATTTTTCACCGGTTCTTCCGTCGTATAAATCAGTCTTACTTCCTCTTTCAAGGCCAGCTTTTACAAGCCATTCATCGACGTCTTCAATCTTTGCTCCGTCAAAAATCGGAGTTGCGAATTTTACTCCTAATTTTTTACCAGCCCAGCCAAGAGCAGTTTCATATAACTGACCAAGATTCATACGGGAAGGAACGCCAAGTGGATTAAGTATTATATCAACTTGGGTACCATCTGGTAAGAACGGCAAATCTTCAGCCGGAACAATTTTGGCAACTACACCTTTGTTACCATGGCGACCTGCCATTTTGTCCCCAACAGATAGTTTGCGTTTTTTTGCAACATAAACTTTTGCAAGTTGCACAATTCCCGGAGGTAGTTCATCTCCGCTTGTAATTTTAACTTTTTCTCTTTTATAATCTTCTTCAAAGTCGTAAAGCACTTCGAAGTAATTTTTATACAAAGTTTTTACTAGACTATTTGACTTTTTTGATTCGAACCAGTCCAAAGTGTAATCAAGTTTTGTAACGTCTTCCATAGACGCAAATGTCGTATCTTTGATAGTAGTTCCGCTTCTTAGGGCGACACTACCCTCGAGGTCGCGGATACTGGAAGTAACTTGGTCAATCGTAATTTTAGTTAACTTTTCGATTAACTTTTCATAGTGTGCAGTTAAAGCCTGTTTATGCTCAATTTCTAAATTGTCAAGAGCTCTCTTCTCAAGTTTTTTAGCTTCCGCGTCTCTCTTCTTTCGACTAAAAAGCCTTGTCTTTATAATAGTACCTTTCAATCCTGGAGGCGCTTTCAATGAAGCGTCTTTAACGTCGCCGGCTTTATCTCCAAATATTGCACGTAATAATTTTTCTTCCGGTGTAGGATCGGTTTCACCCTTAGGAGTAATTTTTCCGATAAGAATATCGCCTTCTTTTACTTCAGCGCCTTCGCGGATAATTCCATATTCGTCAAGATTTTTCACCGATTCTTCGCTTACGTTTGGAATTTCGCGTGTTAGTTCTTCTTCGCCGCGTTTTGTTTCTCTAACCTGTAATTCAAATTCCTCTATATGAATTGAAGTATATACATCTTCACTTACAACTTTTTCGCTAATAATAATTGCGTCTTCAAAATTGTAACCCCGCCATGGCATAAAGGCCACCAAAACATTTCGTCCAAGCGCTAATTCACCGCCTTCTGTAGCACAGCCATCGGCAAGAACGTCGCCTTTAGAAACTTTTTGTCCTTCCTTAACTATTGGACGCTGGTTTACTGAGGTTTCCTGGTTAGTGCCGCTAAATTTTGTTAATTTATACGTTACACGTCTTACATCATTAAAACTTGTTAAAGCCTCTGCGCTATTCGAACTTATATCGTATTTAACGACAATTTGGTTAGCGTCCACATAATCAATAGTACCGGCGTCTTCAGCAATTATGACTGCTCGTGAATCGGTTGCTAATTTCTTTTCCAATCCTGTACCCACTATCGGAGCTTCAGGACGTAATAGAGGAACTGCCTGACGTTGCATGTTTGATCCCATCAACGCCCTATTAGCATCGTCATGTTCAAGAAAAGGAATGAGTGCTGCAGCAGCGCTTACAATTTGGGCAGGGGCAACATCCATAAACTGAACATGGTCTGGAGTTACAATTGGAAACTCTCCCTTAAATCTTGATTTTACTCTATCTTGGGAAAATTTAGATTGCTCTGATAATGTTGCGTTTGCTTGAGCAATGGTATAATTGTCTTCCTGCTCAGCAGTAAGGTATACAACCTGATCTAAGACTTTCCCTCTTTCAACTTTTCTATAAGGTGTTTCCAAGAATCCATAACGGTTAACACGGGCATAGATTGTTAAAGAAGAAATAAGACCGATATTTGGACCTTCCGGGGTTTCGATAGGGCACAATCTTCCATAGTGAGTATAATGAACGTCACGGACTTCAAATCCAGCTCTTTCTCTTGTTAAGCCTCCAGGACCTAAAGCAGACATTCTGCGTTTGTGGGTCATTTCTGCTAATGGATTTGTTTGATCCATAAACTGTGAAAGTTGGTTTGTTCCGAAAAAGGCATTTATTACGCTGCTTATAGTTCTCGCATTTACTAAATCTTGGGGAGTAAAACTTTCCGCATCACGAACATTCATACGTTCTTTAATTGTCCTTGCCATACGTGCCATTCCGATGTTGAATTGCTGTGCAAGTTGTTCTCCAACAGTTTTGATTCTTCTATTACCCAAATGATCGATATCATCAACTGTCTCATTTCCGTTTCTAAGCTTGATAATATATTTCATAATTGAAATAATATCTTCAATTGTTAGAACCGTAGTAGTTTCGGGAATGAGAAGCTTCAGTTTATCGTTCATTCTATGTCGACCAACATCGCCAAGGTCATATCTTTTATCATTAAAGAACAATTTTTCAATTAAAGCCGAAGCAGTTTCCATATCCGGAGCTTCACCGGAACGTAGTTGACGATAAATCGCGTATAGAGCTTCTTCTTTAGTATTAGAAGTATCTTTTCTTAAAGTATTTACAATCAAATCATTATCAGATGAAGTTTCGGAGTTTAAAAACTTCAGTTTTTCTACTTCGGCTTCCTTTAGACGTTCAACATCTTCTTCCGAGAGAATGCTGTCTTTTGTAAGGAAAATTTCACCCGTAGACATATCAAAAACATCGCTGGCAATGACTCTGCCAATGTAATTTTCAATTTTAACTTTTTTTACGGTTATTTCTTCTACAAGATCAAAGAGGTTCAAAATTTCTTCGTCGCTTGCATAACCAAGAGCACGTAAAAGAGTCGTAGCTGGGAATTTCTTTCTTCTGTCGATATAAACATACATTACATAATTTATATCGGTAGCAAATTCGACCCAAGAGCCTCTAAGCGGAATAATTCTAGCAGAATAAATAGGAGTTCCGTTGGGATGCACTGTTTGCGCAAAAGCAACGCCAGGTGAGCGATGTAGTTGAGAAACAACAACTCTTTCTGCGCCGTTAATTACGAAGGTTCCTTTTTCCGTCATAAACGGAAGATTGCCGAGATAAACTTCCTGTTCAACACTATTTACAAATTCTTGAGTTTCGGCATCTTTTGTTGAAAGTCGAAGTTTTCCTTTTAGGGGAGCAGCAAATGTTAAACCTCTTTCCAGACATTCGACAACAGAGAAACGCGGCTTTTCGATATAATATTCGATAAAATCGAGCCTATAGTTTTCTTTATTATCAAAAATAGGAAAATTTGCCGTAAAAACTTGTTGCAAGCCTTTGCTTTCCCGCTTGCTAGGCGGTGTTTTTAGCTGAATAAATTCCTCAAAAGCAGCGGTTTGAATATTTAACAAATCAGGTGGTTCTACGACAGAAGGAATTTTGCCAAAGGAGATTCTTTTACTATCCAATTTTAAGCCTCCAATTAATTTTCAATTTCTTTAACTTACCAATCCAGTCTTGATCAGCGATGTCTAAATATAAAAAGCGATAAGGCGGATTTCTCCGACTTATCACTCCACAAAAAAGTTAATTTTCGTTAAATTAAATTACTTTACTTCTACAGTAGCGCCAGCTTCTTCAAACTCTTTTTTAAGTTTTTCAGCTTCATCTTTAGAAATGGCTTCCTTAACAGTTTTTGGGGCGCCGTCTACAAGATCTTTAGCTTCTTTTAGACCTAAACCAGTATGAGCTCTAACTACTTTAATGACGTTGATCTTTTTCTCGCCTGCAGCTTTAAGAATTACATCAAATTCTGTTTTTTCTTCAACAGGTGCAGCGGCGGCGGCTGGACCTGCACCACCGGCCATCATGACCGGAGCTGATGCGGTAACGCCGAATTCTTCTTCAAGCGCTTTTTTTAAAGCGGAAGCTTCTACAAGTGATAATCCCTTTATTTTCTCTACAATTTCAGCAACTTTCTCTGACATTTTTTTCTCCTACTAATTTTATTTCTTGTTTAAAATTTTTAATTATGCTGCTTGCTTCTTGGATATTTCGTCAATGACGCTAACCAAATCTCTCATAACAGCGTTAATTGCACCAACGATACCGGAAGCAGGTGAGTTTATACTACCTAAAATTCCTGCTATTATTTCTCCCTTTGTAGGAAGCTTTGCCAATTCGTCTAATTGACTACCGCTATAAAATTGGTCTTCAATATAGCACGCTTTTAATGCTAATTTTTGTTTTTCATCAAAATATTTTTTGATAATCTTTGCAGGAGCTACGGGGTTTTCCGAAGCAAAAGCATATCCCGCCATTCCGACTAAATGATCTTCCAACTGAGTATATTTTCCGGTTTCTTTGATGGCTCTAATAAATAAAGTATTTTTAATTACCTTATAATTAACACCTTCCTTACGGAAATCATTACGTATTGCGCTGATATCAGCTACATTGATTCCCTTGAAATCAGTAACATAAACAGCGGTAGATTTTTCGATCATTTCCTTAACACCGGAAACAATCTCTGATTTTTCATTCTTGTTCATATTTTTCCATACTAGATTTTGATTAATCGAGTCGGTCCCAGATTAACTGGGACAAGTTTGAAGCTATTTTTTTGAGTGCGTAAACTTTTTATAATTACTAATAAGCCACTTCATCTTTAGTAATTTTTAATCCAGGACCCATTGTACTCGACAAAAAAAGGCTTCTAATATACTGTCCTTTTGCCGAGGAAGGTTTCATTTTAATAATTGTGTTCAAAAAAGCTTTTGTGTTTTCCACTAACTTGTCTGATTCGAAATTTAAT
>JAJYCM010000335.1 GCA_021778375.1 Bacteroidota bacterium | reverse complement strand
TTAAATATTTAAGATTATTTTCGTCTATTTCTACATGAGTTTTAACAAGAATTAAATCGCCAGACTCTACCGTACCGTTAAGTTTTTCTTTTGAATAAATGATTTTATTATCACTTTGCTGCGGTCTCAGAACAAAGTATTCGCGCTTTACATCAATTTTGCTATTTGGATCAGCAATCTTTTTCTCAGGTAAATAGAACTCACTTACTCCGCTAAAATATAATTTACCACTGCCTGATTTTTTTATTGTAATTTTGTTTATACCTATTTTCAACAAATTCTCTTTAAAACCATCAATTTTAATTGTCGGCTCATCGCTAAAAATATCTTCTTTCGTAAATTGCTTAGTAAAAAGTTTTTTGCGATTCAAGAACACAGAAACGTCAAAATCTGGACTAAGTTCATTAGTTGATTTAAGATAATCTGCTAAAGCAAAAATAACGCTGGCGGTTTGCTGAGTTGATTGCCATGAAAATCCCTGCTTCTGGTTTAACAGCCACCTTACTGCTTTGGAAATAAGCTCAGGATCAAAATTGTTTTTCAACAAAGCTTTTACAGCAAACGCAGTAGTTTGAACTTTATCTTCTTGCCATGAATAGTGCCATTCCTTACCGCTCCAAAAAGCAAATGATTTCTCTTCTTGAACCGACTTTTTTAATTTTTCTAAAACGGAATGGAGAAGTGTTCGGGAGTTCATATTATTCAAAGCTATAGAAATCAAAGCGAGAGAATATGGGTCCAAATCTTTTTGAATTAGATCGTCTATAATTTTGATATAGGTTAAATGATCAAAATTATTTCCAGCCATTGCCGTCGTGTATGTATAAATCATAAAAGCAATTGTTGTCGGGTCTAAGCTATTATAATTTTTTAATTGTGTTCTCAGGTTTTCGATTCCATAATTAAACGAAGTTGAATCTATTGAGAATCCAGCGTTTTTAGCAAGGCTCATTCCGTAGATAACATAGGCAGTCATATATGGATTTGTCTGGTCGTTAGTCCACCAACCCCAACCGCCATCAGGATGCTGAAAGCCGTACAATCTTTTTAATCCCGCATCAACGTCCACCGGTAGCTCCTTTAAAGTTTCCGCTTTTAAAGGAGCATTTATTTCTTTAAAAGTAGTTGCGACAATTATTGATGGTAAGAACCGGCTCATTGTTTGTTCAACACAACCGTAAGGATAGCCGACGAGATCGTCAAGCGCTTTTAATATTGTCCCGGCAAGTGAAGGTGAAACTGAGAAAGAAAATTTCGCGGCTCGAACATCTGAGTTCCTAGGAATAATAAAATCAATATCCTTACTGGAATTGTTACCGGAAATATCTGCAATTAATGGATCAATTTCTTTTATACCTGCCGGATGTACTGGAACTTTTATTTCCACAGCATCTGATTCTTCATTAGTCAATGCTTCTGCAAGCAATACCGCACTATCTGAGGGTGCAGTCACATTTACTTTCCAATCTATTCTAACTTCGGAATTGTTTTGAACCGAAACCGTATAGTAATTTCTTTTCTCCCATTTTTCACTTTTACTTAACCCCGGCTGATCAATTTTCGATTCAACAAGTTGAATATTTTTGGGTGCAAAAGAAATTTTAACTTTCTTTATTCCGTTTAAATAATTATGAACGATTGTTGAAATGGTAACCTCATCACCCTGCCTAAAGAATCTCGGAGCTTCTATTCGTATCAATAAATTTTTTCTTGAAATAATTTTATCCTCTTGCTGCCCGGCTTCCGTGTTTGCAGTTATACCTTTAACTGTAGCTCGCCAGGTAGTTAAATTATCCGGCATTTTGAAATTAACATCGGCAATACCGTTTTCATTAGTAACTACATCAGGTTTCCAGATAAGCGCATCGACAAAATTTGATCTTAGCTGCGGTTGAATATATTGTGTTTCGCTCATTCCCTTGAACATTATTCCTTGTTGTGTCGCTATAGTCTGAGAAATTCCTGAATTCATTTTAACAAAATCTTGCCCGCCAAGAAATCGTGGAGAGGGCGGGGTTGGAATTGTGTTTTGAAAATCCCCCATATCAAAGTTTTGAGAAGCCATTCCGGTTACGTCAACTTTTCCTTTGTAAAGCAATTCGGCGTTATCAAGAAGGATATAAAAATCATAATTACCAGCTACAATATCATTGAAATTAAAATTGCCGAGGGAATCAGCTTTAATTTTGTAAAAATACTTTTCACCGCTAAGGAGGACAAAAATATTATCATATTTTACAAAACCGGGGCGGGAAATTAGTTTACCTGAAAGACCGGCGTTTCCTTTTTCGCTAAGTTTTTTTGCATTATATAAAACTTTATCCGTTAGCAGCAGCCTTCGGCTAGAGCCGTTGTAATTATTATTTTGAAGCGAGCTATAAACCGGTATGAAAGAATATTTTGGTGCATAAAAAAAGTTTTGAATCTCCGGCGTATTATCTTTCATGATAGAATAAATACTCTCGTCAATCATACCAAAAGAAAGATCTACATTCTTAACCGGATTTCCTTTTTGGTCCGTCACCAATATTTTATAAGAAGCTTCTTCGCCAGGCTTAAAGATTTTCTTTGACGGCTTCAAAGAAATGTTAAGCAGCTTGTCTTTATCAAGCACTCCTATCAACTTCGAGCTTGTGTAAAGCTGCTTATCTTTCATAAAGGTAACGGAAATATTGAAGCTTGGCGCAAAATCAGTTGTTAGCTTTTCTTTTATATTCAGCGAAGTACCTTTTACGTCATAAATTTTATAGCCAAGAAAATTAGCCGCTTCGTAGCTAACAAGAATCTGAGCATTTGGCTGAGAAAGGGAAATGACAGCTGTGAGAGTATCTCCTTTGATATACGAGTCTTTATCTGTTTCAATCTGAACTCCGTACCTATTCCCCTCAAATGTATTTCCGTGAAAAGCGCCGATGGTAAAATAACCGGCAGCAGTAATTTTTCTACCTTTTTCATCGTGAGCAATGACCAAATAATTATAGTTTCCCTGATAAAGCTGTCGCGGAAGAAAAGAGATAACGCCTTTTCCTGTAGGATCCGTTGAACCGTGAATCGTATCGTCCGGAGGTCTGAAATAATTTTTACCCTGAATATTTTGTTCCGGGTAATTTACAACTAATTCGAATTCAGTCTTTACAGGTTTATTTATAAAATCGGAGGC
>JAJYCM010000334.1 GCA_021778375.1 Bacteroidota bacterium | reverse complement strand
ATGCGATATCCCGATGCGGGTTGATGAAACAATATCGCTCGCTGCTTTATGCCAGGCTGTCGTTGCTAAGCTATATAAACTTCTAAAGCAAAACCTTGGTTTCAGACTATACCGTAGACTTCTAATATCAGAAAACAAGTGGCGCGCAGCCCGTTATGGCATAAGCGGTAAACTTATAGACTTCGGGAAACAGGAAGAAGTAGATTACCCTATTTTGGCAAAAGAGTTAATTGAATTTGTTGACGATGTTGTTGATGAATTAGGTTCGCGCACGGAAATAAATTATATCAACAAAATAATGGAAACTGGCACAGGCGCTGATCGTCAATTGAAGGTATGGGAACAAACGGACGATTTGAAAAAGGTTGTCGATTATATTATTGAAGAGACACAACACGGATTAAATATTTGAAATGAGCTTTTATGGTAAAAAAGGAAATTAAAGTTGCAATTATCGACCTTTATAACAACGAAGTAAATGAAGGTATAAGATGCTTAAAAGAGATTGTTTCCGAGTCTAATCGTAATAAAAATCTTATCCCGGTTAACTATGACAGATTTGAGACGAGATATAAAGATGAAATCCCGGATTTAGGATATGATATTTTTATTTCCTCAGGCGGTCCCGGCAGTCCTTTTGAAGGTGTTGAACAAAAGTGGGAACATGATTACTTTTCCTTAGTTAATAAAATATGGAATTATAATCAGAGACGTTCGGAGAAAAAGAAGTATATTTTCTTTATTTGTCATTCATTTCAAATGATGGCAAGATATTTTAAATTTGCAGAAGTAAATAGACGGCATGAGAAATCTTTCGGTGTACTTCCCTTTCGCAGAACAGACGCAGGGATAAATGACCCGATAATGAAGCAATTGTTAGATCCTTTTTACGCTGCTGATTTTAGACAGTTCCAGGTTGTTCAAAAAAATCAAAGAGTTTTGGATGAACTTGGAGGGAAAATATTGGCGCTTGAACTTGAGGATAAAGGAAAGCAATATGAAAGCGCAATTATGGCAGTAAGGATTTCTAATGAAATTGTCGGCACACAATTTCATCCTGAAGCTGATCCGATGAGTATGTTATACCATCTCAAACAGGACGAACGCAAAAATGATATAATCGGGAAATCAGCTGAAGGGAAATATTTGGAAATGCTGTCATATCTTGAAGATCCCGATAAGTTAAAACTTACGCGGAAAACAGTATTACCGGCATTTTTAGATTTAGCTATAGAAGAACTAAGCGCAAAGTATGCATAAATAATTGATTAGAAAAGAAGAGATAAAATGAACACAAAACTAAGAGAAAGATATAACGCGGAGTTTACAGAGGGGAATTACAAATCTTTTTTAGACGATATTAATTCAGTATTAAAATATCCTGCAGACTTCCGAATCGCAGAAACTCCTGTATTCCTTACCGAATCATTGACCATTGATTTAATTAATTACTCTCATGAAATTGTCAATCAGGTAATGGCTCCCGATTTTCTTGAAATTTCTCAAGGGGCAATACCGGCTAATTTAAAGATACCAAATGAAGGCGATCATCCTACTTTTCTGCAAGTTGATTTCGCAATTGCAAAAGATGATGATGGTAAATTTATCCCAATGTTAATTGAACTCCAAGGTTTCCCTACACTTTACGGATTTCAATATTACCTGGATAAATTAACCAGGAAACATTCAAAGATTCCCAAGAATTATTCACCTTACTTTAACGGAATAGACAGAGAATCTTACGTAACAATTCTAAAAGACACAATAGTACACGATTGCGACCCTGAGAATGTTGTACTCATTGATATTGAGCCTGAAAAACAAAAGACTAGGATTGACTTTGCTGCGACAGAAAAGTTATTAGGGATTAATTCAGTTTGCATTTCTAAGGTCATACAGAAAAAGAATAAACTTTTCTACAAATCCGGCAATCGTGAAATTCCTATCAAAAGGATTTACAACCGAATTATTTTGGACGAACTAAAGAGAAGAAAAACTGATTTCAATTTTAATTATCAATCCGATCTGGATGTTGAATGGGTTAGCCATCCTAATTGGTTTTATAGAATAAGTAAATATTCCCTACCCTTCCTTTCAGGTGAATATGTCCCTGAAACTTATTTTTTAAATGAATTAGACGAATACCCCGCTGACCTTGAAAATTTCATTCTAAAGCCCCTTTATTCCTTTGCGGGACACGGTGTTGAGCTAGATTTAACTGCGGATTTGCTTGATCAAATTGAAGACCGATCAAATTATATTCTTCAAGCGAAAGTTGAATATGCACCGATAATAAAAACGCCGGACGGATTTTCAAAAGCAGAAATTAGAATGATGTTCGTTTGGCAGGATATCCCGATTCTCGTTAATAATCTTGTCAGACTAGGTAAAGGAAAAATGATGGGCGTTGATCATAACAAGGACAAAACCTGGGTTGGCTCAAGCTTAGCTTATCACCCTATAGTTTATTGAATTTTGAATCCGCCGCGGCGGATGAATTTTGAATTAGGAGTACGCCTTCAGTGGAAGCTTTTGGGGATGAAGTGCAATGAAATTAAGAAAATTTGTCAAGAATACATGAATAAAAAGAATTTCTTGGATGCTTTGTTTTGTGAAAATATCAAGTATGATTTTCATGTTTCTAATAAATCCAGAAGCAAATATCAAATTGAGGAATCTCTCTTTTCAATTACAGGCGACTTGATCATTGCTAATTTTCACCAGGCAAGAATTTTAGCCTCTAAAATAAACGAAACAAGAATAAGAGAGAATAAACAAGAGCATCTTACTTCGGCGGGACAACTAAATGCTCTTGGTTTGATTCACGAAATATTTCATTTTTTAATTAGAATTTATGAGGAGAATGAAAACCCCGGTGTATTCTCACGCGGCATCAATTATCTCTCTCAACAATTAGGCATCCAAGGCTTAAATGAGATACTACTTCAGTTTACAAAGGAATTTTCACCGATGCAGGTGTACAATCGAGAAATTTCAGCAGAGAAATATCTTGAAAATTATACCGGTAATAAATCCAACAAAGAAATTATATTAGAAGAACTGCTTCTGCTTTATTTGGAAAATAGCAATCCGGCAACCGCTGCACTTGAAGAACTTTATTCCAACAAGACCTTAGTTGAAAAAACAAACTACTTAACATTC
>JAJYCM010000333.1 GCA_021778375.1 Bacteroidota bacterium | reverse complement strand
GGTACACATTGAGGCAATGCAATCCGGTAGGGGCGACCCTTGCGGTCGCCCTTGCCACTCGGCAATCACTATTGCCCTGTGAAAGATTTTCATAAAAGAGATTTTGGGAGGCGCCCCAAACCCCGCGCAAGGGGCTACCGCCCCTTACGAATCCCCATGTGTGGCCGTGCGGTATTGTTTTATAAAAGAGATTTGGGAGGCGCCCCAAACCCCGCGCAAGGGGCTACCGCCCCTTCCGAATCCCCATGTGTGGCCGTGCGGTATTGTTTTATATAAAAAAGATATTTGGGAGGCGCCCCAAAGAATAACGGGTATTTAGATAATAAATCGATAGCGCCAAATTTCCGAATAAGTTAGGAAATTTGCTAAAAGATTTTTGGCTCGAAATTTTAGTTATTAAGAGATATTTTGTAATATGAATGCTATAAGAGTCTCTTTATTAGCTTTTCCTTTATTATTAAGTTTTAAAGGAGCTTTTTTGTCTTCAATTGTCTTTACATTATCAAGTAATTGATCTTTTGTATATCTCTGAATCATTTTTGTAAATTGTTCTATTCCATAACCTTCGCACATAATAAAAGGATCTGCTGTTTTGGCTGGATTAATCTCGATATTATCAAAAAATTTAATTGGTGTGAATTCTTCGTTCTGTTTCTTCTTTTTGTTTTGAGAAGTTATCTTTTTGTTTAAAGTCAGTGCATCATAATATGTTCTTATTTTATCAGCAAACCTTCTATTAATATTTATTTCTTCCAATGATGTTTCAAGAATTGCAATTATTAAAATTTTTTCATCCTCAAATCCAAAAATTTCGCCTAATTTTTTTAAGTATTGGGAAGAGTTAGTCTTGTTTGAGTGTGAGAGGGAAGTTGCCATTTATTAGAATCTCCTTTACTAAATCGGAATATGCTTTAGCTGCTGTACTTTTTAATCCAAATATGTTTCTTGTTTTTCCATTTATCGTATCAAGATGAGCTTTTTCTATTTTATCATCAAAAGGTATTTTTGTATCGAAAGTGTGCAGCTTTAATAATTTTATGGCTGCGATTGAATCATCAAGGATTTTTTTTGATTGACTTGTATTTCTCCATTTTGTAATAAATATGCCTGCTACTTCAACATTTCTTCCCATAAGACTTTTCATTGCCATGCATGTGGTGATAAAAGGCTGGATACCAATCATTCCATAAGTTTCAGCTAAAGTAGGAATAATAGTAATATGAGAGGCTGCTAAAGCCGCGCGTGTAAATCTTGTTTGTGCAGGAGGAGTATCAAATATTATCCAATTAAATGGATATCCATCTGGAGTTTGAAGTGATGTTGAATGAATATTACTAACAAATTGTATTTCATCTTCGGGTTGGGCAGATCCACCTGAGTCAATATATTTTAAATCAGGATGTGATGGAAGAATCCAGACATTTTTAAAATTTGTATTTCTTATAATATCATTTAAAGGTATATTTTGAGTAAAATGATTTAATAAACTTCTATCTGATTTCATAGACGGACCTGGAAGAGTGTGAGTTAATGAAGTTTGACTATCAAAATCAACAAGTAAAACTCTAAACCCTAAGCTTGCTAAATTAAGTCCAAAATTAACAGCTGAAGTTGTTTTGGCTACTCCACCTTTGTTATTTCCTATAGTTAAAACTGTAGTTTGCGAAGGATCAAGAAGTTTTATATTTTCTGCTTTCCAGAGATTTATTGGTGAAATAAAAGTTGATGGGATGTGTGAAAGATTCTGTTCCATCACTCTCGAATTGCCAATATAAGTGATGTATCTTATTAATTTTTCACCATTCAATAAAAAAACATTACCATGTTCTTTAGCAGCTTGTTTTGCAGGGCTAGTAAAATCACTTGTCGTGACCATAAAACTTGGGACTTGCTTTTGTGCAAGGGTTAAGGTACCAATAAAAGCCGAAATATCTTTAAAATCCATCAGATTACTTGGCGCATATCTTCTAATTTCAACAAACCCCAATATTTGATTATTTTCTGGATGGTATAATTCCAAATCAAAACCTGAACCATGTGGCCATTTTAGACTACTTACATCTTTAGTTTTATAGCCAGCAAAGCTAAAAATATGCTCAATAAATTTTTGGAATTTTTGCCATGTTAAATCTAATAAAGTTGAGATTTGTGGCTTTTTAAATATTTCCTTATATTCAGAAAGATCTTGAATATTAATATTTGTCATCTATTCCTCATAAATTTCTTATGTTTTCCCTTTGATTATAACATAAATGATTGTTATATTAGCCAAATTTATGTTAAAATATAACAATCTTAGATATTGCATGTAAGTTTTGGCATATTATGATGTGAAGGAAAATAATTTTTTAAGTCTTCCAAATGAATCATCAAGGCATTCAGATATTAATTTGAAGTAATTAATTTTGTATTTGAAGGATTTAATATTAATTTAATAAATATATTATGAATTGCAAAATATTTAATAAGATGAATGAGTTAAATATGTCTAATAAAAAACAACATGAATTTTGTGATGAATATAAAATATATAGCGCATTACATGAAAACATTAATGAAGGTATTGTATATATTTATAATGAAAAATTAAAAAAAATTTCAGGAAAACGTAACTTAGCTTGTATAATTTATAAAAATGAAGGTAAAAACAGAAGGGTTTATTGTGAATTATTATATGCAGATGAATATTATATTAATAGATATGATATTCCTAAAAAAAATAATTTCGATGGAAATAAAATATTTATAAATGAATGGTTTCGCATTCAGCTCTCTGAATTAAAAATGCATAACACATATGTATTAGAAATAAATTTACTAAAAGGATTGCATTACATATTAGCAAGATTATTTTTTTATCCATTAAAACACCCACAAATAATAGTTCGAACTGGAAGTTTGTTAAGTTTAATAAGTATTGTATTAGGAATTATAAGCTTATTGCCTATATTATGGGATATAGGAAAAATTTTGATAGCAGGAATTATATCATTGCTGGGACTAATATTTGGGGGACATTATATTTTTTTCTTCTTTTATAGGACTTTCGCTTACGAATGGGACAAGACAGGAATGCGCGGGTTGAGTAACTCCTGAGTAAGGTAGTCATCCCATAAACGAGCCCGGACTTGGTAGAGCGTACAGCCGAGGCGTTGCGCCTGCT